>NZ_JBITFB010000018.1:105672-204331 GCF_044455625.1 Kitasatospora sp. NPDC051164
CGCCGCCGGGGGGGGCGCTCATTGGGCCTTTGTGGTCCCCGGGGGGGGGGGGGGGGGGGCCCCCCGGGGGGGGGGGCCCCGGCGGCGGGGGGGGGGCCCCCCCCCCCCGCCGGCGTGGTGCGGGTGGCTCAGGAGTGGGTGACGCTGCCGCAGGCGAAGGAGGACAGCGGCAGGAAGCCGAAGCTCTTCAGGTCGGCGGCACCGTTGGCGCAGATCCAGCCACCCCGGCCGAAGATGGCGCGCAGGGTGGTGCCGTGGACGTCGGTCGCGGTCCACTCGGCGTCCCGGAAGACGTTGTAGACCACGCGGGAGTACGGGGTGGCCGCGAAGGCCGAGCTGATCGTCTTGTTCACGGTGTCGACCGGCGCGGTGCCGTCGACGGAGCGGATGGTCAGCGGGCCCTGGACGTCGGCGCCGCTGCCCTTGCCGAAGTAGACCTGGCCGATGTAGTGGGCCACGGAGTAGGGGACCAGCGCGTTGACGTCGGCCAGGGCCGGGTCGCTGCCCTGGTTCTCCTGGACACCGCTGGTGACGCAGGTGCCCGGGTTGACGGCGGTGCCGCCACCGATGGCCGTGAGGAAGAACGAGCGGGTACCGGAGTTGGCCTGCGGCAGGAAGGGCTTGATCGTGGCGTTGGGGAGCGACGCGTTGATCTGGGTCCAGTTGGTGACCGTGCAGGTGTAGATGTCCTTCAGGTTCTGCGTGGTCAGGTTCGCCGGGGCGTTGCCGGCGGACGGGGCGGCCCAGGCGACGGCGTCCTTGGCCAGCGCGACGAAGTCGTCGGTGGTCGGGTCGGTCGGCTGCGGGGCGCGCGAGGAGCGGGCGAAGTCCACGGTGGCGCTGGTGTTGGCGTTCAGCGCGGTGATGCCGGCGCCGGAGCCGTTCGGGCGGGTGATCGGGGTGGCACCCGACTTGGTGGTGATGGTGCCCGCGGGGATCGCGTCCCAGCTGTACAGGTGGGGGGCGCTCGGGTTGGTCACGGTCACGTTGTAGTCGGCGGCGAGCTGGTTCAGCACGGCCTGCGTGGTGTCCGAGCCGACGCCCACGATGTCCTGGGCGTTCGGCAGGCCGGCCGGGTCGGCGACGGCGGTGCCGGCGAAGACGGTGGCGATCGAGGTCGCCAGCGCGGCGGCGGCAAGCAGGTTGGCAGCGGTCTTACGCATGTTTCTCTTCCTCCGGTGGGAGAGACGTCCATCGCGTGAAACCCGTACTCCGGTCGGGAGTTCGGGGCCGGTGGCCGCGTCCGCTGCGGCCCGTCCGGCAGTGCAGATCCTGTCCGGGGGGCCGGTTCCGCCGGAAGGGAGGCCGAGTCCGGCCGGGGAATGTCGACTCATCGGTTCGGCGAGGTTTAGGCACTGGTCAGCGTGGACGCGACAGGGGCGCGGCCGGGTCTCCGAACCCGGTCGACGTTCTTCTCCAGGAGGCTGCTCGGGGTGTTGCCGGAAACCTGGGCTTCACCGGAAACGCATGAACGGAACGACGCCGACGATCCATGGACGGCGAACTGCGGCGTTCCGGCGGCGAACGACGATGGCCGGCCGACCACGGCGGCCGTCGAACGACGGCGGTCGACCGACTACAGCGGCCGACGGCCGTCGCGCCCGGACCGGCGCGACTCCTGCCCCACCCACTGAAGTCCGGCCAGGAACCCGTCGATTCCCGCCTGGCACTGGTCGCGCCGCAGGTACCCGCGCGCGCTGCGGGCGACCGGAACGGCCGAGGCCGCCCCCGGCCGGGTGCTGCGCACCGGCAGGTGGGCGGCCCAGACCCACTGGCGCCCCTCCGACTGGCCGACCGAGCACCGCAGGGCGGCCCGCTCGATCAGCAACTCCCGGACGGCTTCGGCGAGTTCTTCCTCGGTCCGGTAGGTCCGCACGCCGACGCCGAGCGGTCTGCCGTTGGCGGCGCGCAGCACCCAGCCGACGCAGCGGTCGGCCGCCGGCACGATCAGCAGCCGCGGACCGCGCCGCTCAGCGGCCATCGGTGCGTCTCGGCGGCACTGCACGCTCGGGAAGGTCGCGCGGTGGCTGCTTGGCGAGCAGCACCACGAACCGCCGGAAGGCGTTCTGGCAGGTCGCGTACCGCTCGTACGCGCGGCTGGAGCGCACCTCGGGGAGGTTGCGCGAGCCGGGGATGACCCAGACCCAGCCGATGCCGTCCCGGACGTGGGTGATGCGGGCGGTCAGTTCGGCCGCCCCGACCCGCAGGCCGTCGAACCCGCGCTCGGCCTCGCCGGCCGTCTCGAACGCGGCAGGGGTGATCGCGACCACCCGGCCGTTGGGCGCCTTCAGTTGCCAGCGGTAGCGCCCGTCCGCGGCCCGTTCGGCGCGGAACCCCCCTCGAATTGCCCCTGCTGCGGTGTGACCGCGGCCGGAAGCGTCCACTGCCCCTCCGTCCGGTTACCTTCCGGTTTCCCCTCCGAGACGGAGCAAAGCTATGTGTGCACACAGAGCCGCCGAAAGCCCAGAACGTTCACAACTTGCGCTGTTGGTCGGGAAGTTCTCTCTCGTTTAGTTTTCACTTGTCTTTGCCGAACGGCCTGGAAGACGCGTTCAGAGCCGGGCCGTCCAGCGCACCCTGGCGCCCTTCCGATGGGGCCCGCTCTCGTGCCAGGCGGCGCCGCCGAGCGCCTCGGCGCGCCGGGTGAGGTTGAGCAGTCCGCTGCGCCGGCCGCCCCTGGGGATGCCCACGCCGTCGTCGGTCACGGTGAGCAGCACGCCGGGCCGTCCGGTCCGGTCCAGCGACTCCGGGTCGCCGCCGACCGGACGGCCGTCGTCGCCCAGGTGGACGGTCGCCTCGACCTCGACGCCGACCCGGGAGGCCCGGGCGTGCCGCGCCGTGTTGGAGAGCATCTCCCGCAGTGACGCCAGCAGTTGACGGCCGGTCTGCTCGCCGACCAGGCTCTCCACCGGCCCGACGAAGCTCACCGAGGGCTTGAAGCCGAGTGCCGCCGCGGCCTGGCTGGCCTCCCGCAGCACCCGGGTGCGCAGGGTGTCGGGCGCGTCGCCGTGGTTGTCGTGCTGCAGGGCGTAGATGGTGGTGCGGACCTCCTGGATGGTGGCGTCCAGTTCGTCGACCGCCTTGCCGATGCCGGTCCTCACCTCGGGGACGACCGCCCGGCGGGCCGCGCTCTCCAGCATCATCCCGGTGGCGAACAGCCGTTGGATCACCAGGTCGTGGAGGTCGCGGGCGATCCGGTCGCGGTCCTGGAAGACGGCCAGCCGCTGCTGATCGCGCTGGCCCTCGGCGAGCCGCAGGGCGAGGGCGGCCTGCGAGGCGAAGGTCTCGGCAAGCTGCTTCTCGCTGTCGGTGAACGGCAGCGCGCCGCACGGCCGCCAGACGCAGAGCCCGCCGAGCACCCGCCCGGCGGCGACCATCGGCACGGCCATGGACGGGCCGAAGCGGCGGGCGAGGCGCATCACCACGGTCGGGTCGCTGGACATGTCGTCCAGGTAGACGCTCTCCCCCGCCAGCAGCCGGGCCGCGAAGCTCTCCTTGGGCAGCAGCTCGCCGCGGACGAACTCGGCCACCTCGCCGGAGGCGTGGGCGACCCGCATCTGCCCGTCCCCCTCGCCCTCCGGACCGGTCGGCAGCAGGATCATGCCGAGCGCGGCGTTCGCCAACTCCCTTACCTGCTCGGCCGCGACGGTCAGCGCCGTCTCGGCCTGCTCGGCGGAGAGCAGCGCGGTGGTGACGGCGGCGGCGCCGGCGATCCAGCGTTCGCGGCGGCGGCCCTCCTCGTACAGCCGGGAGTTCTCGATCGCCACGCCGGCCGCCGCGGCGAGCGCGTGCACGACCTGTTCGTCCTCGGGGGTGAAGGCGCCGCCGCCCTTCTTCTCGGTGAGGTAGAGGTTGCCGAACACCTCTTCGCGGACCCGGATCGGCACGCCCAGGAAGGTCTTCATCTGCGGGTGGTGCGACGGGAAGCCGGAGGAGCGCGGGTCGGCGCCGAGGTCGGCGAGCCGCAGTGGTTCGGGCCGGTCGATGAGTGCGCCGAGGATGCCGCGCCCGGCGGGCAGTTCGCCGATCGCGGCGGCGGTCCCGTCGTCGACGCCGACGTGGATGAAGTCGGCCAGGCCGGTGCCGCCGGGGGCGATCACGCCGAGCGCCGCGTAGCGGGCGTCGACCAGTTCGGCGGCGCCGGTGGCGATCCGGTGCAGGGTGGCGTGCAGGTCCAGTCCGGCGCCGATGGAGACCACCGCCTCCAACAGCCGCTGCATCCGGTCGGTGACGGCGGCGGCCGACTGCAGGCGCTCGGCGACCTCGGTGACCAGGGTGTCCAGGCCGAGCGAGGCGATCTCGGGCACCCGATGGGGTGTCGGCTCGGGGGCGGCCTCGGGGAAGTCCGGCGTGGGGTCCATGAAGAAAGCCTAGTTTGTACGGTTTTCGGACGAAGGGCGGCACGACCGGCGACGCGACGGGACCGGCACGACGGGCACCGGCACCACGGGCGCCAGTACGACGGGCACCGGCACGTCGGGCACCGGCACGCCGCTCAGCGCCCCACCGGCTCCAGCAGCCCGTCCGCCTCCCGCTCCCGCCGCCACATCGCGTGCAGCCGTCCGTCCGGGTCGGCGGCCAGCTCCGACCAGCGGCCCCGCTCGGCCACCCGGCCGCCGTCCAGCACCAGCACCTCGTCCACCGTGGCGTCGTCCAGCCCGGCCAGCCGGTGGGTGATCAGCACGGTGGTGCGGCCCTCGGTGGCGGCCAGCAGGTCGGCGGTGAGGGCGTCGGCGGTGGGCAGGTCGAGGTGTTCGGCGGGCTCGTCCAGGACCAGGACGGGGAAGTCCGCGAGCAGCGCCCGGGCGAGCGCGAGCCGCTGGCGCTGGCCGCCGGAGAGCCGGGCGCCGTGCTCGCCGACCATGGTGTCCAGGCCGTCCGGCAGGCCCTCGGTCCAGTCCAGCAGCCGGGCAGCGGCCAGTGCGGCGCGCAGCTCGTCCTCCGCCGCGCCGGGCCGGGCGAGGCGCAGGTTCTCCCGCAGCGAGCTGTCGAAGACGTGCGCGTCCTGCGCGCAGAGCCCGATCACCCGCCGGACGTCCTCGCCCGCGAGCGCGCGGCTGTCCACAGCCTGTGGACGGCCGTCGGCGAAGGTGACGGCGCCGGCGCTCGGCTCCAGGAAGCGCAGCAGCGCCTGGGCGAGGGTGGTCTTGCCGGAACCGGACGGGCCGACCACCGCGATCCGGCGCCCGGGGGCGAGGTCGAGGTCCACCCCGGCGAGCGCGTCCCCCGCCTGCCCGGGGTGCCGTACGGTCAGCCCGCGCACGGCGACGGGCAGCGGCTGCTCGGGCAGCTCCACCGGTTCCGCGGGCTCGGCGACGGGCGCCGGGGCGTTCAGCACCTCGTCCAGCCGGGCCTGCGCGGCGCGGCTGCGCTGGCGGGCCTGGACGGCGAGCGGCATCCCGGTGACGGCCTCGAAGGCGGCCAGCGGGGTCAGCACCACGACGGCCAGGCAGACCGGCGCCAGCACCCCGGCGCGCACTCCCTGGACGCCGACGGCCGCCGCCGCCGTCACGGTCAGCCCGGTGAGCAGCGCGATCAGCCCGGTGCCGAGCGCCGTGGTGGCGGCCGAACGGGCGGCCAGGCGGGTCAGCGCGGCATCGGCGGCGCGGACGGCGGCCAGCCGGCCGGGCAGCGCGCCGGCCACGGTGAGTTCGGCGGTGCCGGTGAAGGCGTCCACCACGGCGGTGGCCAGGCGTCCGCGCGCCGGGGCCTGCCGCCGCTCGGCCCCGGCCGACCAGCGGGCGGCCAGCGCGGGCACCACCACGCCCGCGAGCAGCAGCCCGAGGCCGAGCACCGCGCCGGCGGCGGGCAGGAAGGCGCCCAGTACCACCGTCGAGGCCAGCGCGACCACGCCCGCGACGGCGGCGGGCAGCCGCCAGCGCAGGTAGTGGTCCTGGATCGCGTCCACGTCGGCGACCAGCCGGGAGAGCAGGTCTCCGCGCCGGAAGGCGGGCAGTCCGGCCGGGGCGAGCACGCTCAGCCGCCGGTAGACGGCGGCCCGCAGGGTGCCGAGGGTGCGCAGCACCGCGTCGTGCGAGACCAGCCGTTCGGCGTAGCGGAAGACGCTGCGGCCGATGCCGAAGGCCCGCACCGAGGTGACGGCCATCATCAGGTAGAGCACCGGCGGCATCTGGGAGGCCCGGGAGATGAGGTAGCCGGAGGTGGCCATCAGCGCGACGGCGCAGCCCAGGGCGAGGGCGCCGAGCAGGATGGACAGGGCCAGCCGGGGCGTGCTGCCGGTCTCGGCCCCGGGCTCCTCGGCCTCCTGGGACACGGCCGGGGCGGGGGCGGGCGTCGGCTTGCCGCTGTGGGCGAGCGGTGCCACCGGGCCGGTGGCCACGACGGAAAGGGGCGGGGCGAGCCGGACCCGCTGGTCCGCGACGGCGAGCAGCGCGGGCCGGTGCGCGACGATCAGCACGGTGCGCGCCGAGTCCTCGGCGAGCGTCCGCACGGCGTCCACGACGGCGGCCTCGGAGGCGCCGTCCAGGTTCGCGGTCGGCTCGTCCAACAGCACCAGCGGCCGGTCGTCGGCGAGCAGCACCCGGGCGAGGGCGAGGCGCTGGCGCTGTCCGGCGGAGAGCCCGGCGCCGTCCTCGCCGAGCGGCGCGGCCAGGTCGGTGACGAAGTCGAGCGCGTGCGCGGCCCGCAGGGCCGTCCACAGCTGCTCGTCGGTGGCGTCGGGCCGGTAGAGCCGCAGGTTGTCGGCGACCGTCCCGGCGAACAGGTGCGGGTGCTGCGGCACCCAGGCGATCTGCCGCCGCAGGCTCGCCGGCTCCAGCTCGGCCGGGTCGTACGACCGGCCGTCGGCGGCGGTGATCCGGACGGTACCGGTCTCGGGGGTGGTGAGGCCGAGCAGGACGGCCAGCAGGGTGGACTTCCCGGCGCCGCTCGGGCCGGTGAGGGCGGTGGTGGTGCCCGGGCGCAGGGTCAGCGCGGCGTCGTCCAGCGCGGGTACGGCGCGGCCGGGGTGCCGTACGGTCAGGCCCTCGACGGAGATCACGGCGCCGGTCAGGGCGGGGGCGGGGACGGTCCCGGCGGCGGGCAGCGGGGTCTCCAGGACCCGGAAGAGTTCGTCGGCGGCGGTCAGTCCCTCGACGCTGGAGTGGTAGAGCGCGCCGACCTGGCGGATCGGGGCGTACACCTCGGGGGCGAGGACCAGGATCAGCAGCCCGGTCTCCAGGTCGAGGGTGCCGTCCACCAGCCGGAAGCCGACGGTGACCGCGACCAGCGCGACGGAGAGGGTGGAGAGCAGTTCCAGGGTGAAGGAGGAGACGAAGGCGATCCGCAGGGTGCGCAGGGTGGCCCGGCGGTAGTCGGCGGTGATCCGGGCGATGGTGGCGGCCTGGGCGCGGGCCCGGTTGAACACCTTGAGGGTGGGCAGGCCGGCGACCACGTCGAGGAAGTGGTGCGAGAGCCGGGCGAGGGTGTCCCACTGCCGGTCCATCCGGGACTGGGTGGCCATCCCGACCAGCGCCATGAACAGCGGGATCAGCGGCAGCGTCCCGGCGATGATCGCGGCCGAGGTGAAGTCCGTGCCGACGATCCGCAGCAGCACGATCACCGGGACGACCACGGCCAGCGCCAGCTGCGGCAGGTACCGGGCGAAGTAGTCGTCCAGCGCGTCGACGCCGCGGGTGGCGAGGGTGGTGAGTTCGCCGGTGCGCCGGCCCGCCAGGTAGGCCGGGCCGAGCGCGGTGGCGTGGTCGAGCAGCCGGCGTCGCAGGGTGGACTTCACCCGGGCGACGGACCGGTGTGCGGTGAGTTCGGTGAGCCAGCCGACCAGCCCCCGCCCGACGGCGGTCAGGGCGAGCAGCAGCAGCGGCGTGGTCAGCTCGCCGAGCGTCGCCCCGCGCTGGAAGGCGCGGACGACGATCTCGGCGATCAGACTCGCCTGGGCGACCACCAGGGCCGCGCCGGCCGCGCCGAGGAGCACGGATCCGGCGAGGAAGACCCGGGTGGTGCGGGCGTACCCGAGGAGGCGGGGGTCGACCGGCTTCATCGCGTCAGGCCCGGTCGAGCGGGGCGGCCGGGGCGGCGGGGGCGTGCCCGGGGATGTGCTGGACGCCGATCCGCTTGCGGAACACCCAGTACGTCCAGCCCTGGTAGAGCAGCACCAGCGGGGTGAACACCGCCGCCACGATGGTCATCAGCTTCAGCGTGTACGGCGAGGAGGCCGCGTTGCTGACGGTCAGGCTCCAGCCGGCGTTCAGGGTGGACGGCATGACGTCCGGGAAGAGCGCCAGGAAGAGCATCGCGACGGCGGCCACGACGGTCGCCCCGGAGAAGACGAACGCCCAGCCCTCGCGGCCGAGCTGGTTGGCGACCAGGGCGGCGGCCAGGGTGGCCACGGCGATCACCAGGGCTGCGAGGCTGCGGCCGTTGCCGCTGTCCTGCTGGGTCCAGACCAGGAAGACCAGGGCCAGGACGGCGGTGGCCAGTCCGGCCCGCAGGGCGGCCCCGCGGGCCCGCTCGCGGATCTCGCCGACGGTCTTGAGCGCGGCGAACACCGAGCCGTGGAAGGTGAACAGGGCGAGCGTCACCAGCCCGCCGAGCAGCGCGTACGGGTTCAGCAGGTCCGCGAGGCCGCCGACGTAGTTCTTCTGCGCGTCGATGTCCACGCCGCGCACCATGTCGGCGAAGACCACGCCCCAGAGGAAGGCCGGGAGGAGCGAGGTCCAGAAGATGGCCTCCTCCCAGTTCCGCTGCCAGCGGGCGCCGTCGCGCTTGGCCCGGTACTCGAAGGCCACGCCGCGGATGATCAGGCAGACCAGGATCACCAGCAGCGGGATGTAGAAGCCGCTGAAGAGCGTCGCGTACCAGTCCGGGAAGGCGGCGAAGGTGGCGCCGGCGGCGGTCAGCAGCCAGACCTCGTTGCCGTCCCAGACCGGGCCGATGGTGTTGATCAGCACCCGCCGCTCGGCGGTGTCGCGGGCCAGCGGCTTGGTCAGGATGCCGATCCCGAAGTCGAAGCCCTCCAGGAAGAAGTAGCCGATCCACAGGACCGCGATCAGCACGAACCAGACGTCGTGGAGTTGCATGTCAGATCCTCAGTTCCGCAGTGGTCCTCAGTCGTCCGGTGCCTCAGTACGCGAAGGCGAGCGGCTTGTCGGCGTCCTCGTCCGAGGACGGTCCGCGCAGCGAGGGGTCCTTGGTGGGCGGCTGCTCGGTCACCACCGGGCCGGCCTTGGCGTACTTGACCAGCAGCCGGACCTCCACGACCGCGAGGATCGCGTACAGCGTGGTGAAGGTGGCCAGCGCGCCGATCTGGGTGCCGACGCCGACGTTGGGGGAGACCGCGCTGGAGGTGGTCATCAGGCCGAAGACGGCCCAGGGCTGACGGCCCATCTCGGTGAAGACCCAGCCGAAGCTGTTGGCGATCAGCGGGAAGCCCATGGTCAGGATGCCGATCCGCCAGCTCCACTTGGTCAGCTGCGGGCTGAGCTCGCGCTTGGGGGTGAGCATCAGCCGCGGCACCTCGGTCTCGCCGGTGCGGAACTCGGGCCGCAGGAACAGCTTCTTCCGGGTGGTCCAGAGGCCGATCAGGCCGGCCAGGAAGGAGGTCATCCCGAAGCCGATCATGAGGCGGAAGCCCCAGTAGGTGACGAAGATGCTCGGGATGTAGTCCTTGGGGTTGCCGCCATGCTGGGCGGCCTCGGCGGCGGCGGTGTCGTTGATGCCGGGGACGGAGGAGCTGAAGTCGCTGTGGGCGAGGAAGGACAGCACCCCGGGGACTTCGAGCGCCACCGAGTTGTGGCCCTTGCTGACGTCGCCGACCGCGAAGATCGAGAACGGCGCGGGCGACTGGGTGTCCCACAGCGCCTCGGCGGCGGCCATCTTCATCGGCTGCTGCTCGAACATGACCTTGCCCAGCTCGTCGCCGCTGAGCGCGGTGCCGGCGCCGAAGACGACCGCGAGCACCAGGCCGAGCCGCAGCGAGGTGCGCATCGTGGCGGTCTTCTTGGCGTCGGCGGTCTCCGGCCTGCGCTTGGCCTTCCAGAGGTGGAAGGAGGAGATGCCGACCATGAAGGCGGCGCCGGTGAGGAAGGCGGCGGTCAGGGTGTGGGCGACGACCGTGAGGGTGGTGTTCTGGAACAGCACCTTGGTGATGTCGGTCAGCTGGGCCTTGCCGGTGGCCGGGTCGATCGCGTAGCCGACCGGGTGCTGCATCCAGGAGTTGGCGGCCAGGATGAAGTAGGAGGAGAGCACGGTGCCCAGCGCGACCATCCACATGCAGGCGCAGTGGATCTTCCTCGGCAGCTTGTCCCAGCCGAAGATCCACAGGCCGATGAAGGTGGACTCGAAGAAGAAGGCGATCAGCGCCTCCATCGCGAGCGGGGCGCCGAAGACGTCTCCGACGAAGCGGGAGTAGTCGGACCAGTTCATCCCGAACTGGAATTCCTGGACGATTCCGGTGACCACGCCCATCGCGATGTTGATGAGGAAGAGCTTTCCCCAGAACTTCGTCGCGTGGAAGTACTTCTCCTTCTTCGTCCGCACCCAGGCGGTCTCCAGGCCGGCCACGACCGCGGCCAGGCTGATCGTGAGCGGAACGAAGAGGAAGTGGTAGACGGTGGTGATGCCGAATTGCCATCGCGCGATGGTCTCGTGAGCGATTGCCAGTTCCACGTCGCCCTCTCTCCCAACCTGCCCGTGTGATGACGGGCGCATTCCGGACAGACTTCTTCTCCAGCCGTGGACCATTGCCGGACCACGCAGGCTTGTCCGCTTGTGAACGTGAACACGTTCACAAGCACCAGTATCCACCATCTTTACGGGGGAACTGCAGGTGGGGTGGGGTTGACAGTCCTGTGCGATGCGTCACGGTTTGCGGTGCGGTCCGCACAGTCTGCGGATCCGCCGGGCCACGGGCAACGAACGACCGGGCGGATGACGCCGGGTTCTTGGCCGAACCGGCGCTTGACAGGCCGACGCCCCGCTCGCCACAGCGACCGGGGCGTGCTACGGACGGGTCGTTCGAGGCCGTCCCACCTGCGGCTGCGGTCAGGCGCGGCCGAGGAGCTGGGCGCCCGAGGTGGAGTCGGCGCGGGCCGTGAAGAACTCGGTGAAGCCGTGCAGGAACTCCTCCCGGGTGATCCGCCCGTCCCCGTCCGTGTCCAGCTGGCGGAAACCGTGCGACAGCTCGGCCGGATGCACCCGCTCGCTACCGAACACCACGCGGTACTCGTCGAACTCCAGGAACCCGCTGCCGTCCGTGTCGGCCGCGGTGAACACCGCCCGCAGCGCCGGCAGCAGCCCCTCCTCCAGGTACGTCCCGTCCCGGTCGCAACCGGCCACCGTGGCGGCCACGAACTCCTCCCGGCTGACCTTCCCGTCGCCGTTGGCGTCCATCACTGCGCGCAGCTGCTCCCACCAGCCCTCGAAGGCCTCGTACACCCGGGCCTCGGCCGCCTCGTCCAACTCCAGCTGCCAGCAAACGTTGTGCGCCATCGCCCGCAGGTCGTGCGCGGTGATGAAGCCGTCGCCGGTCTGGTCCAGCACCTCCCGGAAGAACCGGTCCACCCGGGGCCCACGGGCGTCGCGCCGCGGACGGTAACGGCGCTTGCCCGGGTCGGCCCGCTCCGGCTCCGGGGAGCGGTAGCGCAGCCGGTCCGGCAGGCGCGGCACCAGCGCCCCGACACCGCGGTGCAGCACGACGGACAGCACCGCGCCGCGCCGGGTCGCGGCCAGCCCGAACCGCTCCCGCACTACCGGCGGCAGGTCCGCCACCGTCAGCTCGGTGATCGCCCGGGCCACGAGACGGCGCACCACCCGCCAGCCGGCATCCCCGAGGAACCACAGTCGGCGCGGCCGGGGCGCCTCCCGCAGCAGGTCGCCCATCAAGTAGCGGGCCGCCTCGGTGAACTCCAGCTCCTCCCGGGCGTACCGAGCGAAGTAGGCGGGCAAGTCCTTGGCCGTGGCGGGCAGTTCGCCCTCCGGCAGGTCGAAGGCGGCGACCGCCTCCCGGAACTCGCCGTACACCTCCTCCAGTTGGGCCGCGTCGTACGGATCGCCACCGAGGCGCCGCATCGCCACCACGCACTCGAAGAGCGTCAGCAGCACCCACGCCCTGGTCGCCGCGTCCCGCGCGTCGTACGACCGCCCGTCCGGCGTCGTCCCCCGGATCCGCTTGTGCGCCCGGTCCAGCCGCGCGATCTCCCGCCGCAGCGCCTCCGCGTCCTGGTAGAACAGCCGCCGCCCGCTCTCCAGCGTGTGCTCCACCCGCCGCCACGGATGCGCCCGGTACGTCGAGTGCTCCGCCATCCCGGCCCCCACCACCGGATCCGCCGCCTGCAACGCCAACAACCGCCACGCCACCAGCCCGATCCGCCACTCGGACAGGTCCCGCTTGAACGACACCCCCCGATCAGCCACGACGCTCACCGGTGATCCCGGGGCCGATCACGAACCCCTTGGCAGGGCCCTCCGGAATCACGGCCTCCTTGCCGTAGGGGATACGAGTCGAGGAGGTGTACTCACGGCATTCCGAGTCGGGGCCGGTGAGGATGGTCACTGCTCCGCCGTCGTCGTGATCGTCGATGATCACGTACACCGGGATGCCGGCGGCAGCGTAGGCGCGACGCTTGAGGACGTGGTCACGACGACGGTTCTCGGCGCCGGGGGAGACGGTCTCGATGACCAGGGAGACTCCAGAGGCGACCAGGCCCAAACCCTCGGGATGCTCGACCTCCTCGATTTCCGTGGGAGCCACGAATGCGTCCGGGATGAGTACCTTGAGTCCGTGGATGACGTTGCAGGCGTTCCCCGGTGCCCAACCGCTTCCCCGGAGGTGGTCGTACAGAGCCCCGAGCACAGCCCGATTGATGGTGAAATGGCGGCTGCCGCCGGTGGGTGACACCGTGAGGTTTTCCTCGATGATCTCCACGCGATAGCCCTCGGGAACGTCCGAGGACTTCCACATGTCCCACAGCACCTGGTCCAGGTTCACGATGGTCCCCTCAGCAACGAGCGCGCTCATTGAGACACCTCTTTTCCCGTCCAGTCTGATCAGCCCGTGCGAGTCCGCACAAGCAACGGCTGCACGGTCGCATACGACCGGGGGGCTGACCGGGTGAATGGGGCGGGTTCACTCGATCGAGGAGTTTCGGGGCCGGAAACGCCGAACCGCAGGGCGGGCCCGGGGCCTGTCCCTGCGGTTCGGGTGGGGTGCTGTGGTGGTTCGCGGCCTCCTCCCGAACGAGCGCGAACCGGGTGGGTCAGGAGGTCGAGCGGGCGGCCGGCTTGCGGCGGGAGACGTAGAGGGCGGCGGCGCCGAGGCTGATGGCGAGGCCCGAGCCCAGGGCGAGGTACGGGGTGGCCGGGTTGGAGCCGGTCGCGGCGAGCTCGGCGGTCGAGCCGGTGGTGGTGACCGCCTGCGACGTGGTCGCGGCCTGCGAGGTGGTCGCGGCGAGCTCGGTGGTCGATGTGGTCGACCCGGTCGAGACGGTGGTGGCGGTCGAGGCCTTGGTGGTGTCCGCGGCCGGGGTGACGGTGGTCGGCTGCTCGACCGGCTTCTCGACGGGCTGCTCCACCGGCTTCTCCACCGGCTTCTCGACGGGCTTCTCGACGGGCTTCTCCACCGGCTTCTCGGCAGCCGCCTTCGCGTCCGCGAGCGCCTTGTCGGCGGCGGCCTTGGCGGTGGCCGCGGCCTCGGTGGCGTCCTGGGCGGCGATGACCTTGCGGAGCTCGGCGATGCGGTCGTCGTCCAGTGCCCTCTTGGCCGCCTCCACGGCGGCCTTGGCCTCGGTCTCCGCGGTGTGGGAGGCGTTGGCGGCGTCGAACGCCTTCAGCATCGTCTCCCGGGCCTTGGCCAGGTCCTCTTCCTTGGCGCGGCCGTACGCGTCGGCGGCTTCCCCGGCAGCCTTGTCGAGGGCCTCCCTGGTCGCGGTGGCCTTAGCGGCGGCGGCCTTGGCCTTCTCGTAGTCGGCGCGGAGGGCCTCCGGGAAGGTGTAGGCGTCGAACTTGGCCTTGAGGTCGGCCTCGTGGGCCTTCGCCGCCTCGTAGGCCTTGGCGGCGTCGGCGGCGGCCTTCTCCAGTTCGGCGATGGAGCCGCTGTCGTTCTGGGACTGCGCCGTCGGAGCCGACTCCGCGAAGGCGGGTGCCGCGGAGAGCATGGCTGCGGGCGAGATCACGGCGGCGATGACGGCGGCCGAGACCAGCGAACGGCGGAGTTTCACAATGACCTCTTTCGGGTCGGAAAGAAAGCAAAAGCCTTGGTCCGGACAGGTTGTGACGGCCAGGCAGGGCTGATCATAGGCACACGCTTTCTTTACGCTCCATGCCGGTTTCCGGCAATGAGCGCGCCTCCGAATTGCCTGGTCCACCGGAGAATTGACGTGTCGACAAAGAACCCGAAATCCGGGCTCAGAAGGCCCGGTCGCCGTTGTCGGGCAGTTCGACCCGGAATGTCGCGCCCGCGCCCGGCGCGGTCTCCAGGCTGAGGGTTCCGCCGTGGGCGTGGGTGAGGGCGGTGGCGATGGCGAGGCCGAGTCCGGCGCCACCGCCGTTGTCGCGGCTGCGGGAGGCGTCGACGCGGAAGAAGCGGTCGAAGACCCGCTGGGCTTGCTCCGCGGTGAGGCCGGGGCCCGCGTCGGCGACCTCGAGCAGGCAGGTCCCGTCGGGCCTGGCGCCCACGCCGATCCGTACCGGGGTGCCGGCCGGGGTGTGCTTGACCGCGTTGCCGACGAGGTTGGTCACCACCTGTCGCAGCCGTGCCTCGTCGCCGAGGACGGGCGCGGCGCCGGGCGCGCCCGTGCCGGCGGGACCGGTGAGTGCGACGGGGCGGCTGGGGTCGAGCGCGGTGAGGTCGTGCAGGGCGTCGGCGGCGAGGGTGCGCAGGTCCATCGGGGCGAGGTCGAGGGGGCGTTCCTCGTCCAGCCGGGCCAGCACCAGCAGGTCCTCGACCAGGGCGCCCATTCGGTCGGCTTCGCTCTCGATGCGGGTCATGGTGCGTTTGACGTCGGCCTCGGTGGGCAGGGCGCCCATCCGGTACAGCTCGGCGAAACCGCGGATTCCGGCGAGCGGGGTGCGCAGTTCGTGCGAGGCGTCGGCGACGAAGCGCCGCATGCGGGCCTCGGACTCGGCGCGGGCGGCGAAGGCCGCCTCGATCTGGGTGAGCATCCCGTTGAGGGCGATCGACAGTCGTCCGACTTCGGTGCCCGGGGAGAGTTCGGGCATCCGGTGGGACAGTTCGCCGGCCGCGATCAGTTCGGCGCCGGCTTCGATCCGCTGCAGCGGCCGCAGTCCGGCCCGTACCGCGAAGAAGCCGAGGGCGGCGATCAGGAGCAGGACGGCGCCGCCGATGGCCAGGAAGGAGGTGCGCAGTTTGCCGAGGGTGGCGTCGGTGTCCTCGCGGGAGACGGCCACCATGACGTGGGTCGGGGTGACGGCCGGCGAGGCGAAGGTGCTGGGGCCGGCGGCCTGCCCGCGGGGGGTCTGGAGCGGCAGCACGAGGACCCGCCAGCGGTGGTGGCCGCGCTGGTCGGGCAGGTCGAAGGGGGTGTCGGGGGCGGTCCGGGCCGGGTCCAGGCCGACGAGTTGGGGCGCCGGGTCGGTGTCGGAGACGGGCTGGCGCATGACCGCCTGGACCTTGCCGTCCGAGGACAGGAACTGGACCAGGTACTGGCTGGGCAGGCTGGTGCGTCGGCCGGTGGGGGCGGGCCGGCCGGGCGTCGGCGCGGTCACCTGGGCCGGGGGCTTGCGGGACAGCGGCAGCCCGTACCGCTGGAGCTGTTCGTCGAGTTGCTCCACCAACTGGGCCCGGACGGTGCCGAGCACGAAGGTGTCGCTGACCGCGAGGCCGGTGGTGACCAGGACGAGGGCGAGGACCAGGAGCCGGGCGCGCAGCGACAGCCGGGAGGAGAAGCGGGCGAACACGTTCGTCGGTACCGGGTCAGCCCTGCGGGGGGCGGCGCAGGGCGTAGCCGATGCCGCGCACGGTGTGGATCAGCTTGGGGCCGTGCGCGGGGCCGGAGTCGAGTTTGCGGCGCAGGTAGGAGATGTACGACTCGACGATGGAGAGGTCGCCGCCGAAGTCGTAGGCCCAGACGTGGTCGAGGATCTGCGCCTTGGAGACCACCCGACCGACGTTGGCCATCAGGTAGTGGAGCAGTTTGAACTCGGTCGGGGAGAGCGCGACCGGGGTGCCGGCGCGGGTGACCTCGTGGGCGACCGGGTCGAGGCTGAGGTCGGCGACGACCAGCCGGCCGTCCTCGGCGGGTCCGCCGGCCCGGCGCAGGATGGCGCGGATCCGGGCGATCAGCTCCTCCAGGCTGAAGGGCTTGGTGACGTAGTCGTCCGCGCCCGCGGCGAGGCCCTGGACCTTGTCGCCGACGCCGTCCTTGGCGGTGAGGAAGAGCACCGGCAGGTGGTCGCCGGGGTGCCCGTGGGCCGGTCCGGCTATCTGGCCGCGGCTGGTGCGCTCGCGCAGCTTCTCGACGACGGTGAAGCCGTCGAGGTCGGGGAGCATCACGTCGAGCACGACGAGGTCGGGGCGCTCGGCGGCGATGAGGTCGAGCGCTTCGGTGCCGCTCGCGGCCGAGGCGACCCGGAAGCCGGAGAAGCGCAGCGAGGCGGCGAGCAGTTCGCGGATGTTGGGCTCGTCGTCCACGACGAGCAGGAACGCCTCGCCCTGGCTCCCGGCCGCCGTGGGGCCGCCTGGTGTGGTGACAGTGCCTTGCACGGGGCTTTCGCCTCCCGGTCGGACGATGACGTTCAGCATGAGGCTAGCCCCCGGAGGCTACGCGGCATGGATGAATGTTGGATTAACACCTTATCGGTCGGTTTTACGACGACAAGCCCATAGACGGGCGCTCGGTGGTGTGCGCACGGGCGTGAACACGCCCAGTGCGCCCCCGGCAAACAGTGCACGCTCCCGCGCCACCACCGGTATGACCCACCTCACTTCCGCACGGACGGGACTCCGTCCACCCGGTGCGGATCCGTCCACGGCCGGAGCTTCTCCGGGTTGCGCACCACCCAGATGTGGGTGATCCGGGCCTCGACGATCCGGAACGCGATCACGGTGTCGGTGACGCCGCCCCGCTGGGCGACCAGTCCGGGCCGGCCGTTGACGGTGCACTCCAGCAGCGTCGTCTCCGGCGCGACGCGGGAGGAGTCCAGGTAGGCGCGGGCGATCCGCTCGCGCCCGGTCAGCGGCTTCAGCAGGGCGCCCGCCAGGCCGCCGCCGTCGGCGACCACGATGGCATCGGGATCGAGCACGCCCATCAGCGACTTGAGGTCCCGCGCCTCCCAGGCCCGCTTGAACTCCCGGACCACACCCGCCTGCGCGCTCGTCGGCGCCACCGGGGCCTGCGCGGCACGGACCCGGCGGCGGGCGGAGGAGGCCAACTGCCGGCAGGCCGCCGGCGACCGGCCGACGATCGCGGCCACCTCGGCGAACGGGTACCGGAACACGTCGTGCAGGATGAACGCGACCCGCTCGGCCGGCGTCATGGCCTCCAGGACGACCAGGAAGGCCATGCTGACCGACTCGTCCAGGGTGATCCGGTCCGCCGGGTCCGCCGCCGTCGCCGTCGCGGAGGACGACCACTCCCGGTGCTCGGGCAGCGGCTCGGGAATCCACTCGCCCACGTAGCGCTCCCGCCGCATCCGGGCCGAGCCGAGGACGTTGAGGCAGATGCGGCTGGCGACCGTCGTCAGCCAGCCGCCGGGCGAGCCGATCGTCTCCCGTTCCCGCCGGGGCATCGCGTACCAGCGGGCGTAGGTCTCCTGCACCACGTCCTCGGCGTCCGCCAGCGAACCGAGCAGCCGGTACGCCAGATTGATCAACTGGCGCCGCTCGCCCATGATCGCGCCCGGCCCCGGATCGGGCCGCTCCACCGCTTCGTCGTCTCGCATCCGTCCCCGCCCCTTCGGATCGTCGGTCCCACTCACTCTTACGACAGCACAGGACAGCGGATTGTGACGGCCGATGGATGTGACGTTCGACCCGCCGTCTCGCGTTCCGACCCGGCGCCTCACATTCCGACCCGCCGCTTTGTCGTACCGGTCAGAGGGAAACCAGGAACACACCAGAGATCGAGGAACCTGATGAACGACTTCCAGACGATCGCCGACCGGGTCGAGATCCAGGCCCTGCAGAGCGAGTTCACCGACGCCGTGACCATGCGCGACGGCGACCGCCTCGCCGGGCTGTTCACTCCGGACGGCGCGCTGCGGATGCCCAACGTCCCCATCGAGCTGGTCGGCCCGGAGCAGATCCGGGCGGGTCGCCAGAAGCTGCAGGAGCAGTGGGACTTCTTCATCCAGAACACCCACCCCGGAGCGATCCGAATCGACGGCGACACCGCCACCGGCCGCGCCCACATGTACGAGCTGGCGCGCCTGAAGAACGGTTTCCAGGGCTTCAACCACGCCATGTACCACGACAGTTACCGGCGTACGGCGGACGGCTGGCGGTTCACCGAGCGGGTCTACGAGCTGCTGTACCTCGACACCACCCCGCTGACGGGCTCCGCGCCCCGGTCGGCCCGGGCCTCGTTCACCGTCCCGGCGCCCGCCGAGTGCCTGGAGCGGGTGGCCACCGCCCTGACGGCGAACGGCTTCACCGTCGAGATCCTCGACGGCACCGCCGCCGCGCGCGCCCGGGTCGAGGAGCTGATCCCGGCGGACGCCACCGTCTTCACCTCGGCCAGCGAGACCCTGCGGCTGTCCGGCATCGAGGAGGCCGTCAACGGCGGGGACCGCTACCGGGCGGTCAAGCCGCGTGTGTCGACCATGGACCGGGTCACCGAGGCCGACGACCTCCGGCGGATGATCGCCGTTCCGGACGTCGTGGTGGGCAGCGTCACCGCCGTCACCGAGACCGGCTCGCTCGTGGTCGCCTCCGCCAGCGGCAGCCAGCTGCCGTCCTTCGTCGGGGGCGCCGGCCGGGCGATCTGGGTGGTCGGCGCGCAGAAGGTGGTCCCCGATCTGCCCACCGCCCTGCGGCGGGTGGAGGAGCACGCGCTCCCCTTGGAGACGGTCCGCTCCGAGGCCGCCTACGGGCAGCCCAGCGCCGTCAACCAGTTGCTGGTCCTGACCGCCCCGGCCCGGATGACCCCGGGAACCGTCCTGCTGCTGCGCGAGGCCGTCGGCTACTGAGGAACGCCTCGGCGCAGGAAGTCGACCGGGCCGACTTCCTGCGCCGAGGGCACCTCGGGTGCTCCGCGTTCTCAGCTACGGTTCGAGGCGGTCACCACTGTGCCCAGTCGACCGTGGAGATGGTGTAGCCGTAGTCCCTGGCGACCGTGGCGAGCGGCTGGACGTAGGTGTAGTAGGGGGCGAAGTCGCTGGTCGAGCCCCCGACCACGGTGCCGACGGCCTTGTCGCCGTAGATGACCGCTCCCCCGCTGTCGCCGCCCATCGACCTCATTTTGTTGATCCTGATCAGGTGCTCCGTCGTACCTTCGCCGGTGGTGATGCTGGCGTCGGCGGTGCCGAACTCGCCACACTTCCAGCCGGTCGCCACGCCCGAGGCACAGACCCAGTCGTTCACCTCCATCTGGGACTGCGGGTCGGCGACGTAACCGTTGTAGTAGTTGTACGTGTTGGGGACGTCCGTCTTGATCATCTTTCCGGTGGGGTGCCACGCTCGCGGGTTGTCCACCATGATCATCTCGTAGTCCGAGGCGGGAAACTGCCGGTCGGTCACGACTCCGATGCGGGTGTTGCCCCACTGGTCGGGCCAGTTGTCGTCGCGCCGGATCACCGTGCCCTGATCCCAGCAGTGGCCTGCGGTCATCAGGTAGGTCTGACCGGCCTGCTTGAGCATGATCCCGGCCGAGCAGGTGCCCCTCTTGCCGTCACCCTGCAAACCGTCGCCCCCGGTCAGGCCGGTCCGGGCGACGGCGGCCCCCTGGTGGGTGGTGACGTTGACCTTCGCTCGGTCGGCTCCGGTGACACCGGCCGCGCGCAGTACCGCCTCGGCATCCCTTCCGGCCTGCAGGTCCAGGACGACGCGGTCGGCGCTGGTGTCCACTTCCCACGAACTGTCCTGTGGCATCAGGCCCTTGTGCCCGACCGCGTTGAGCCGCTCGTAGACGTCCTTGAGGTCGGCGGTGGTGTACGAGGCACGGTGCGGGATGATTCCGGCCTTCTCGGCCGCGTGTTCCCCCTCGTCGTCCACCACATTCGCGTGCACTTCGCCGCGCATCACGTCGAGCCAGACGCCCGCGGCCTTCGCGCCCTGGCCGGCGCGGAATGCCTTGGCGGTCATCGACAGCCCGTCCTTGGCGGCCAGGCGCTGCGCCACCTCCTGCTCCGGGAGGCCGACTTCGGCCGCCACCGCACTCGCGGCGCTCTGCGGACCGAGCGGGGACGCTAACCCGACACGGCCGGCCGCGGAACTCGGCGTCATGCCGGGCACCGTGGCGAGCCCGGCGAGCAGGACCCCCACCGCGCTCTTGGCGAGGGCCTTCCTGGGGACCTTCATGGTCATCTCCTTGGATGTGTTTCACGTGCGGGGGAGCGGGCTCCCACTCAGGCGAGGAGGTTCATGTGCGAGGACATCAGTCGGTACTGGCCGGACGCGTAGTCGTAGGAGACGTAGCCCGTCCAGTACGTGCCGACCAGCGAGTCGGTGAGCGCTCGGGTGAAGATGTACGAGGTGCCGTACGAGGCCCACTGCCAGGCGCCCGAGATGTAGGAGTTCACTCCGCACTCCTGCGGGTCGCAGGAGTACAGGCCGACCCAGTCGTACTTGCCGACCGGGTTGCCGCCGTAGTCCCAGCCGATCGTGACGACCTGGGTCTCCTTCACGTGGATGGCGGAGGCCCAGGTACCCGGCGCGGACCGGGCGACAGCCCCAGCGGCCACCGCCGGGGCCGGACCGGCAGCCGAGGCCGCCTGGACCGGCAGCGCGCAGAACAGCGCGAGGGCCAGCGCCACCCTCCTCATCGACACGGCCACGGACTCAGCTGATCGTGGACTTGTGGGACTCGATGATGCGGTACTGGCCCGAGGCGTAGTCGTAGGAGACATAGGCGGTCCAGTAGTCCCCGCTGACCGCCGCCGCGCTGGTCACGTACGACGTGCCGTGGTTGTACGCCCACTGCCAGTCCACGTAGCTGTTGATGCCGATGGCGCCCGGGTCCTGCTTGTACAGGCCGATCCAGTCGTACTTACCGACGTTGTTCGGCGGGGTCCAGTTGATCTGGACGTAGCCGCCGTTCTTGCTCGCCCAGGTCGAGGGCATGTCGCTGGCCAGCGCCGAGCTCTGCGCCTGCTGCACGCCGGTCGGCACCGCCGCTGACGCGGTGGCCGAGTCGGCGAGGGGCAGCGCGAAGGCCGTCACCAGGGCCGCGACGGCCGCGGCGCGGGTGCGGAAGGGGATACGGGACATGGGAATCCTCCTGCGGAGTCTGCCGACGCCGCCATCCGGTGGGCGCCGGGTCCGTGACCGGACACGAACAACGGTCACGGACGCCGGTAGACGCCCGGTCAACACCCATGTCGGAAGGGAGATTTGCGCCCGGGACGGCATCGAAGCAGACGGCCGATGAACACCGGCCCGGAGAACCCCCGTGCCCCTTACGGCTCCAGGCGGTGCGGCCCCCGGAACAGGAAGGTCGCCTCGCGGATCGAGGGCAGCCCGAGCGCGAGCATCAGCAGCCGGCCGAGCCCGAGGCCCAGGCCGCCGTGCGGCGGGGTGCCGTAGCGGAAGCAGTCCAGGTAGCCGGAGAGGGGCCCGGTGTCCATGCCCTTCTCGCGGGCCTGGGCGACCAGCCGGTCGTACCGGTGCTCGCGCTGGGCGCCGGTGGTGATCTCCACGCCCTTCCACAGCAGGTCGAAGGACTCGGTGACGGTCGGGTCGTCCTCCGGCCGCAGGTGGTAGAACGGCCTTACGGAGGCCGGGAATCGGGTGACGAAGACGAACTCGTGCCCGGTCTCCTGTTCGATCAGCGCGCACAGCGCACGCTCGCCCTCGGGGTCGAGGTCGTCCTTCACGCCCTCCGGGTCCCAGCCGGTGGCGCGCAGCCGGGCCAGGGCGTCGGCCATCGTGATGCGGGGGAACGGCAGCTCCGGGACGACGACCGGCGTCCCGAAGTGCTCGGCGATCGCCTCGCCGTGGCGCTCGGCCACGGCGGCGAGGACGCGGTGCAGCATCCGTTCCTCGAAGGCCATCACGTCCTCGACGCCGTCGATCCAGGCGATCTCGACGTCGACGCCGGTGAACTCGGTGGCGTGCCGGGAGGTGAAGGACGGCTCGGCCCGGAACACCGGCCCGATCTCGAAGACCCGGTCGATGCCGCCGGCGATCGCCATCTGCTTGTAGAACTGCGGCGATTGGGCGAGGTAGGCGGTGCGGCCGAAGTAGCCGACCTCGAACACCTCCGCGCCGGACTCCGACGCGGTCCCCATGAGCTTGGGCGTGTGCAGCTCGGTGAACCCCTCCTCGGCGGTCAGCTCGCGCATCGCCCGCTCGACGGTGGTCTGGACGTCGAAGACGAGGTGCTGGGCGGGGCGCCGGATGTCGAGGAAGCGCCAGTCCAGGCGCTGGTCGATGCCGGTCTTCTCGTCGATCGGCAGCTTCGGCTCGGCGAGCGAGACGATCTCCACCTGCGACGGGACGATCTCCAGACCACCCAGCTTGACCTGCGGGTTCGCGACCACCTTGCCGGTGACCTTCACGGCGGACTCGACCGTCACCCGTTCGAAGGAGGCCTCGATGACGTCGTCCTCACCACCGCGCGGATGGGTGACCTGGACGAGGCCGGTGTGGTCCCGGACCAGGACGAACTGGAGGCGCCGCTGCAGCCGGAGCGTGTTCACCCAGCCGTAGACGGTGACCGTCTCGCCGATCCGTGCGTGGAGGTCTGCGACAAGGGTGCGCGTCATGGCGGCAACTCCCTGGGTTGCGGGCGCGTTGGTCGCGCCGACGACGGGCGGTAAACGGCCGCCCGGGGGACGCGCTCACCGTAGAGGATCACGCTCCACCGCGTCGCGCACATTTCCCCCCGTCGGCTCCTTGCGGGGAGCAAGGAGCCGACCGAGCCGATCGCTCCGGGGGGGAGCTACCGAGGCTGCTGCTGTTCCCAGACCGACTTGAGGAGTTCGTACTCGACCTCGCCGTGTTCCGATCCCAGGATGGACTCCGGCCAGTCGCCGTGGAAGCTCCGGAGGAAGGACAGGCCACACTTCTCCATCACGCGCCGGGAGGGGGTGTTCACGGCCATGGTGTTCGCGGTGATCCGCCGGACCGCCAGGTCGGTGAATCCCTTGCCGATCAGGGCGCGCGATCCCTCGGTGGCGTAGCCCTTGCCCCAGGCCGCCCGGTTCAGGCGGTAGCCGAGTTCGACCACGGTGGGGTCGTGGTCGTCGAGGGGGCGGAGTTCGAACCAGCCCAGGAAGGTTCCGGTGGCCTTCTCCTCGGTGGCCCAGAAGCCCCGGGTCCCCGAACACGGGTGGTCGTGGAGGAGCCGGGGAAGGGTCCGCGTCCGGATCGCCTCGGGGTCGGCCGGCTTGCCGCCGTTGATGAAGCGCATGACCTCGGGGTCGTTGTCCAGCGCGAACAGGTGGTCGGCGTCGGCCTCGGTGAACGGGCGCAGCACGAGCCGTTCGGTCTGCAAGAAGGGATCCGGGAAGGGATGCATCCTGCGATCCTCACCAGGCGCCGCCGGGCCCGCCATCGAATATCCGGGGCGGCCCGCCGACGGGTCTCAGCCCATACCGAACCAGTCGTGGACCGGCCGCACCTCGACCGCTACGACGTGGAAGTCGAGGACGCGTGCGGCGATCTCCCGGGCCCGTTCCGGGGTCGCGCAGTCGATCACGTAGTAGGCGGTCAGGTGTTCGGCCGCCTCCTTGAGCGGCCCGTCCGCCGTGGTTGGTCCGTCGCTGTGCCACCGGAGGGTGGTCGTGTCCTTCGGGTAGGCCAGCCCGGCTCCGTTGAGCATCTCGCCGGTGCCTTCGAGGTCCTGGTGGAGTGCTTCGTGCCGGCGGAACACGTCGGCGCGCTGCTCGTCGGACATCGCCGCGGTCGCTGCGGGATCGGCGTACATCAGCACCATGTACTTCATGCCGCGATCCTGCCCCGGAACCCGGTGGCCGTCGGTGATTGCCGCGCAGGAAGTCGGACGGGTGTAGCTGATGCGTTGGGCTTCCGGGCCTGCGTCGATGGTGAACCACTCCCGGCGGGGGCGATTGTGGTCAAGCCGGCTCTGGTCACCCCTCCTCGGGGAAGGCGGCGCTCAGCGGGGAGGTGCGGGCGGCGAGGACGGCGGCAGAAACCAGGGCGAGGGCGGAGAGGCCCTGGAGGACGGCGTACCAGGCGGGGCAGAGGCCCGGGATCAGATCCACGCCGACGATGGCGATCGGCGTGATCGTGACGAGGGTGCGGACGCGGTCGAAGGCCTTGGCCGAGCCGGCGGCGGCCCGGCTCACCAGCCGGTGGATCAGCGGGGCGGCCCCGAGGAGGACGGCGCCACGGATCCACATGAACGGGGTCGTCTCGTGGCCGGTGAACGCCATCACGGCGACCGTGCCGAGAACGATCGCGCTGACGACGCCGAAGAGCGTGATGCACGTCTTCACCGTGGTGAAGCCGTCCTGGGTGGTCGTGGTCGCCATGGTCCTTCTCCTCCGTGTCGTGGTGGAAACGACGCTACGGAGCGCGAGCCGGGCCACCTACGGGTCCAGCCGTACAGGTGGGTGGGTCTGGGCCCACCCTCGCCGCCGGGACGGCGTGTTGCTGTCGGCCATCAGGGTTAACGGCCGTCCCGCCTTGCCCACCCGCTGGCGTGCCTGGTGAGGCGGCAGGCCCCTTCAGGCTGAAGTGGTGGCACCCATTCCCACCCTGGCCGGAGAGACATCCCATGAGAACTTCCCGCACGATGACCGCCCTGGCCGCCGCCGCCCTGATCACCGTGCTGTGCAGCGGCTGCTCCAGCAGCAAGAGCACGACGTCCGCCGCCGGCTCCTCACCTGCGGCGACGACCATGGCGGGCTCCTCCGGAAGCCCGACCGCTGCGGCGACGTCGACGGAGAGCGCGAGCCCTTCCGCCGGAGCCACCGGCGGCGGCACCGTGGTCGCGGCGGCCACCATCGGCAAGTACCAGAACATCCTGGTCGACTCCCAGGGCAAGACGCTCTACCTGTTCGAGGCGGACACCTCGCCCACCCCGACCTGCTACGACGCGTGCGCCGCCGCCTGGCCGCCCGTCCTGACCACCGGCGCCCCCACCGCCGCGAACGGCGCCGACCAGGCCAAGATCACCACCGCCACCCGCAAGGACGGCAAGACCCAGATCGTCTACAACGGCCACCCGCTCTACTACTTCGAGGGCGACAAGGCGCAGGGCGACACCAACGGCGAGGAGTCCAGCGCCTTCGGTGCCAAGTGGTACGTGGTCAACGCCGCAGGGGACAAGGTCGAGGGCAGCTGATCCGATGCACGCCGTCGAACGGCCGCCCCGCCCTCGGCGGGCCACCGGCCTCCTGTGGGCACTCCTGCCGGTGGCGGTGACGGCCGGCCTCTTCTGGTACGGCCGGGCACACACCCCCGACTACGCGAGCAGCCTCTTCGGCCGCCGCTTCGACGACGCCAATCAGCTCAAGGCCCAGCTCGGCACCGCCCTGCTGGGCCTCGCGCTGGTCCAGCTCCTGCTGGCGCTGTGGATGTACGGCCGGCTGCCCGGTCTGCGCGCCGCACCCCGGTCGGTCCGGACCGGGCACCGGCTGGTCGGCCTGGGCGCGTTCCTGCTCTCCCTCCCGATCGCCTACCACTGCCTCACCGCCTACGGCGTGCAGCTGACGGACAGTCGGATCGCGCTGCACTCGCTCGCCGGGTGCTTCCTCTACGGCGCGTTCGTCGCCAAGGTCATCGTGGTCCGGCACCGACGGCTGCCCGGCTGGGCCCTGCCCGCCGCCGGGGGAGCACTGATCGTCCTGATCGCCCTGCTCTGGTACAGCGCCGCGCTCTGGCGCCTCAACGACTACCACGTGCCCGGCCTGTGAGCTTCTGACCGGGCAACGCCGACGGCCCCTTGCGTGTCTGCAAGGGGCCGTCTGCCTGTCTGCAAGCGATTGCTCAGTGTGCGGCGACTGCCCGGCCGGACCACAGCACCGAACCGAGCAGGAGCGCGCCGGGAACGATTCCGGCGACCACCGCGATCACGGCGGTGGAGGCACCGAGGGCGGCCAGCACCAGGCCGGCCACACCGCAGGCCGCCATCGACCCGGCGAGGATGTGCAGGTCGGGCCGCTTCCACACGACTGCGAGACCGAAGAAGTGCACGCCGACCACGAAGGTGATCCAGGCGACGGTCCCGGTGTGCAGCACCTTGTTGATCACCATCAGGCCGACCGCGACCGCGACCACTTCGGCTGCCACCACGTACCAGTAGCCCCGCCCGAAGCCCATGCTGCTCGGCGCGGCCGTGCCGGCGGTCGCGGGAGCGGCGGCCCCTCGACCGGCGAACAGGACCCGGAGGAACGCGAGGAGGGCGAGCACCCGCAGAGGAGCACCGAGGGCGGTCGGCAAGGCCCCGGCATTCGCCTGGACGAAGACGAGCCCGAAGCTGGCGCCGATGAGTCTGCCGACCTGGTCTTTTTTCATGATCGTCAGATGTACAGCATGACGACCGCCCAGCAAAGCGGGTGCGCTAGGGGGTGGTGGTGAGGCAATCGAAGGAGAACTCACTGTCTAGGTACCGGCGGCCTCTTGCTGGGAGCAAGAGGCCGCCGGAACGAACCGCTAGACAGAGGTGACGAGGTGGTCGAACTCGCCGGCCTTCGCGCCCTGGAGGAAGGCTGCGAACTTGAGGGACGTGGTGCGGACGATGACGTCGCCCTCGTCGGACTCACGGAGTTCGATCGCCTCATCGACCGTACGGACCTCAACGCAGTCAGCGTTCGATCCGGAGTAACTTGACTTCTGCCAGTTGGAGTTACGCATTTTTGCTTTCCATGTCCTTCTTGATGGATCGAATAAACTCTCGGGACTCCGCTTCCGAGAGGGCAGCCGAACCGATTTGGGCTAGCAGCGACCGGAACCGAGCTGTGTGGGCTGGTGCATCGAAGAGCAGGTTGCCGACACCCGAGTCCGCTTGCACCGTGTCGAGCTCCTGAATCGGCCCTTCGACATACGTGAAGTTCTCGTTGGGAAGCGGGATCGTCTCAACGTCGAACGGCACGACTCGAATCAGAATGTTCGGCTGCTCGGAGGCTTCGACAAGGGCACCAAGTTGATCGGCTTGGACCTTGGCTCCGCTGAACTGCATGCGCAGCGCTGCTTCGTGGATGTACGCGGTGTATGGAGTCGATTCGGATCGGATGATGTGCTGACGCTGCAAGCGAAAGGTCGCTCTCAGATCGACCTCGTGACCCGGAAGACGCGGATAGGAACGAGCAAAGATGGCCGAGGCATAGGCGTTCGTCTGAAGCAGCCCGTGGATGAAGGCCATCGTGTAAACCGAGAGCCCTCGTGCGTGACCTTCGATCTCGGCGACCTCAAGGAAGTCCTGCGAGAGACGTCCGCGATACTCCTCCCACCAGCCGCCCTTGTCTCGATCCGTGATGATGTCCGCCAGCGCATCGATCAGGGGCTCGTTGACGCACATGCACAGCGCGGCGATCGTGCGGAGGCGTTCGACGCTGATGCCGGTCTTCCCGCTCTCCATCTGGGTCACGTGGGCGGGGTTGATGCCCAGCGCACGGGCGAGCTGGCTGCCGCCGAGGCCGGCCTGCTCCCGCATCCTGCGCAGTTCGGCACCCAACCGCAGCTGGCGGAGAGTTGGGTTCGATCGAAGAGCCATGGGGACCAGTCTGCCTCAGTGCTGCCACCACGTTCGGGGGAACTTCTCGCCGTCTGCCACAAATCTGTGGCAGGCCGCGCTATGGTCACTCTCAGATGAATCCTACGGATCGTCAGCAATGCCTTCGTTCCAGGCAGTAGGCGCCTGCTGCCCGTACGCCGAAGAGCAACCGGCAACCGGCCTGGCTCACGGCTTTCCCCCTCCCCACACCACAGCCTCGCGGAGGTTCCCGTGTGCACCCGTAACACCCCCTCGCTCACCCTCAGCCGGCAGGCTCTCCGGGACGCCCTGACCCGGTCCGACTGGGACCCGGAGACCATCTTCAACGCCGAACTCGCCCTCGCCGAGCTGATCGTCAACGCCTGGCGGCACGGCGCGACCGCCGCGCCCGTCGTCTGGTTCTCCCTCCTGAACTGCACCCTCCGGGTCTGCGTCTCGGACGAGAGCGACGCGCTCCCCCACGAGCAGTCCCTCGACCGTCTCGCCGAGAGCGGGCGCGGTCTGCAGCTGGTCTCCGGTCTCACCCACCGGTGGGGTGTCGACCCGCAGAAGCGCGGCAAAACGGTCTGGTACGAGCTGGACTCCGCCGCATGACCCGCCCGCCCGTCGCCCCGGACGACCCCCGGATGCTCGACTACACCGCGCCGCAGATCACGGCGCTCCTCGGCGAGTTGCACCGGCGGGGGCTGCCGTACGGGCTCCTCTGGGGTTCCGCCTCGGCGGGAGAGGCCACCCTCGACGGGCGCCTCCTGGTCGACTTCGGCAACGCGCCGGTCAGCACCCTGCTCAACCTCCTCCACCTCCTCCGCGATCTGGACCGGAACGAGGCGTGGGAGCGGTGAGGTTCTTCGTCGGCGCCGTGCTCGTCGCCCTTCTGGCCCTCGCGCTCGCCACCGTGGCCCTCGGCGTCGTCGCGACCCTGAGGATGCCGCGTCCCGACGACCGCGAACCGTGCTGAGCACACGCGAAGGCCCTCGCCCAGGGAAGGGGCGAGGGCCTCGCGGTCGTCCGACTCGTGCCGGGTCAGCCGCCGGACGGGTTCCGGTTACCGCCGCCGGCTCCGCCGCCGAAGCCGCCTGCTGCGGCTCCTTCGACGAGCTGGTTCGCGGTGTAGCCACCGTTGGCGTCGGGGGTGCCGACGACGGTCACGCTCTGGCCGGGCTGCAGGTCGGTGACCTTGCCCTCCTTGTTGAGCTGGACCTTCGTCGCGTCGCCGGTGGTGACCTTGACCGTGTTGCCATTGGAGTCTGTCAGGTACACGACGTTGCCGTCCACGGCCTTTACGGTGCCACGGGCGAAACCGGGCTGTCCGCCCTGCCCGCCGCCCTGGCCGCCCTGCCCCTGACCAGCGCCCTGGCCGGCCCCCTGGCCCCCACGGCGGGAGCCGTTCTGGCCGCCCCCGCCCTGGCCGCCGCCGTTCTGCCCGTAGCCACCGGCGCCACCGGCGCCACGCTGCTGACCGGCGGCGGCACCCGCAGCGGCCGCAGGCCGGGCGGACTTGCCGTTGGAGGAGCCGTTGTTCTGCTGGTACCAGATCCCGCCCGCGAAGGCACCGGTGGCGATCACGCCACCCGCCAGCACCAGGCTGATCCAGGGCAGCTTCCGACGCGGCGGCGCGGCCAGCTCGGCCGAAACGTCGCGGGCGTCCGGCGGGGTGGAGAGCAGGGCGACCTGCTCGGCCGGGGTACTGCTGACCGTGGCGATCTCTTTGCTCATGGGTGGAGTCCTACTCGTGGCGGAGGGCGTCGATCGGCCGCAGCGAGGCGGCCCGGTTGGCGGGGTAGCTGCCGAAGAACAGCCCGATGGCGACGGCGATGCCGAACGCGCCGAGCACCGATTCGGGGATCACCACCGGCTTGATGCCGACGATGCTGAAGTGCGAGCCGGCCATCCCGGCCGCGACGCCCAACCCCGCGCCGATCACCGACAGCAGCGTCGACTCGGTCAGGAACTGCCCGAGGATCACCGCACGCGGCGCGCCGAGCGCCTTGCGGATGCCGATCTCCCGGGTTCGCTCGGTGACCGTCACCAGCATGATGTTGGTGATCCCGATCCCGCCGACCAGCAGCGAGATCGCCGCCACCGCGCCGAGCAGCACCGTGAAGGTCTTCGTCGTGCTCTCCCTCGCCGTGAGCAGCGAGGCCTGGTTGGTGATCCGGAAGTCGGCCTTGGTCGGGTCGGCGATCGCGTGGGTACCGAGCAGCACCCGGGTGATCTCGGCCTGGGCCTCCGTGGTGGTGTCCGCCGAGGCGGCCTGCACCAGGATCTGGTTGACGGGGCCGAATCCCGTGAAGGCGTTCTGCACCGTCGGCAGCGGGGCGATCACGACGTCGTCCGGGTCGGTGAAGCCGGTGCCGCCCTTGGCCTGCAGCACACCGGCCACCGTGAACGGCGTGCCGCCCAGGACGATCTGCTTGCCGACCGGGTCCACCGTGTCGAACAGCTGCTTCGCCGTCGTGGCGCCGAGCACCACGACCTTGCGCGAGCCGAGCACGTCGTCGTTGGTGAAGTACTCGCCGTGCGCGACCTTCTGGTTGGAGGTCTCGAAGTACGCCGGGTAGGTGCCGACGACCGAGCCCGGGCTGTACGAGATGTTCCCGTACAGCGCCGTGCCGCTGGTCGTGACGATCGGGGCCACCGACTTGATCACGGCGGAGGCGCCGGCGTCGCTCGCGAGCGCCTTGGCGTCCGCCACCGTCAGCTTCTTCACCGAGGAGGCCGCCCGCGCGCCACCGGCCGCCGAACCGGCGCTGACGGTGAGCGAGTTGGTGCCGAGCGAGGTGATCGAGTCCTTGACCGCGACCGACGAGCCGTTGCCGACCGCCAGCAGCAGGATCACCGAGGCGACACCGATCAGCACGCCGAGCATGGTCAGCGCCGAGCGCACCTTGTTGGCGGCGAGGCCGCCGACCGCGAAGCGGAGCGTCTGCCAGAGGATCATGCCAGTACCTCGAGGTCTCGCAGGGCCGGCGGCGGTCCGTCGACCGGGGCCTGCCGGACGTCGCTCACGATCTGGCCGTCGACCAGCCGCAGCACCCGCTTGGCGTGCCGGGCGACCTCGTCCTCGTGGGTGATCAGCACGACCGTGCGGCCGGTGGCGTTGAGCCCGTCGATCAGGGCCAGCACCTCCTCCGTCGACCGGCTGTCCAGGTTCCCGGTCGGCTCGTCGGCGAGCAGCATCGCCGGTGCGGTGACCAGCGCCCGCGCCACCGCGACGCGCTGCTGCTGACCGCCGGAGAGCTGGTTGGGCTTGTGCCCGGACCGCTCGCCGAGGCCGACCAGGGAGAGCGCGGCCAGCGCCCGGCGCCGCCGCTCCGCCGCCCCGACACCCGCGTAGGCGAGCGGCAGCTCGACCTGGGCGAGGGCGGTGGTGCGCGGGATCAGGTTGAAGGACTGGAAGACGAAGCCGATCTTGCGGTTGCGCACCAGCGAGAGCTGCCCCTCGTCCAGGTGGCCGACGTCGACGCCGTCCAGCAGGTAGCGGCCGGCGGTCGGGACGTCGAGGCAGCCGAGGATGTTCATCAGGGTGGACTTGCCGGAGCCCGAGCTGCCCATCACGGCGACGAAGTCGCCCTGCTCGATGTCCAGGCTGACGCCCTGCGGTTCGCCGGTCTCCGGGTCGTCCGGGCCGCGCAGCGCGTGCACGGTGGCGTCGCCGTGCCCGTACGCCTTGGTGAGCCGGCGGATCCGGATCACCGGCACGGGCGTCGCGGGGACGCGCTTGTCGATGACGTGACGCACGATCAGCCCCTGCCGCCGCGGCCGCCGCCACTGCCGCCACCGGCACCGCCGGCACCGCCGCCCGGGAAGACCGCACCGCCCGCGCCGCCGCTGCCGCCCCGGCCGCCGCCCGCGCCCGGGAATGAGCCGTTCGGGAAGCCGTTGCTGCCGCTGGTGGTGGGGAGTTCGACCTTGTCGCCCTCCTTCAGCCCGGAGACGACCTGCACCGTGCTGTCGCCCTCGACGCCGACCCCGACGGTGACCCGCTCGGTGGCACCGTCCTCGTGCACCACGGACGCGGTCCGGGAGGTGCCGGTGCCCGACAGGGCGGAGGTGGGCAGCGAGAGCGCGTTGTCGGCCTCGCCGGTGATCACCTGGACGGTGGCGCTCAGGCCGGTGCGCAGCGTGCTGGTGTCGCCGGACAGCTGCAGCGTGGCCGCGTACTGGACGGCGGAGGAGCCGGCCGCACCACCGGAGCCGCTGCTGCTGGGCAGCGAACTGACCGACAGGACGGTCGCGTTGAGCTTGGTGTCGGACTGCGCGTTCAGCGTGACGGTGGCCGCCTCGCCCTTCTTCAGCTTGAGCGAGTCGAGCTCGGAGAAGTTCGCGGTGACCTGCATGCCGGACGGGTTGGTGAGCACGATAAAGCCGCTCGGGGTGCCCGAACTCGCGCTCGTGCCGGAGGTCTTGCCGGCCGAGGAGGAGGTCGAGGAGCCCGCGGCGCTCGCCCCCACGGTGTCGCCGACCTTGCCCGTGATCGAGGCGACCGTCCCGTCCACCGAGGCGGTCAGGGTGGTCCCGGCCAGCGCCGCCTGGGCGTTGGAGAGGGTGGTCTGCGCGGTGGAGACCTGCTGCTGGGCCTGGGCCACGGCCGCGTCGTCGACCTTGGTGGTGGTGATGGTGGTGGTCTGCGGGGCGGGCGTACTGCTCTCGCCCGCCCCGCGTCCACCACTGCCGCTACCGGTACCTCCGCCGGACCCCCCGGCGGTCGCACCGGGCAGCGGCTCGGTGGTCGTGGTGGTGACCCCGGCCTGCGCCTTGGTGAGGTTGGCGTTGGCCGTGGTGAGGGCCACCCGGGCCGCGTCCACCTGCTGCTGGGCCGCCGTGGTGTCGACGGTGGCGAGCACCTGGCCCTTCTTCACGGCGTCCCCGACCGCGACCTTGACCGCGGTGAGTCGGCCGCCCGTGGTGAAATCCTGGGCCGCGTCGGTGGGAGACACCAGCGTGCCGGTTCCGGACACGGTGGCCAGGACCGTGCCCTTGGCGACCGTCGCGGTCCGGGCCGCCGGCTTGGCCGCGGCCGGGCCGGAGCTGCCACTGACCGTGGTGTACACCAGGGCCACGCCGCCCAGCAGGGCCACACCGAGCGCGGAGTTGAGGAGGACGGCACCGCGCCGCCGTGGTAGCACCTTCATGCCGGACAGCTTCGCGGGGAGCTCTTGCGGAGCCCTGAGCGCCCGCTGGGAGAAGCCTGACCGGTCGGATCCGGGCATTGCGGACAGAACAGCCGACCTGCGCGTCCTGCTTGGCCGGTCCGTGGCCAATCGTTGGCCGAACTCCCAGCGCACTCCCAGCGATCCACAGCCATCCGGGAGCGAGCCGGGAACGGGCCGCGAACAGGGCGGGAACTGACGGAGGCCGGCCCGGAACGCCGCAGGGGCCCGCCGACGACCGGCGCGCCCCTGCGACTGCGGTGAAGGCAGAGCGTCGGAACGTCAGAGCGACTTGCGGAACGCCTCCGCCACCGCCAAGAAGATCGAGTTGCCCTCGGCCTCCCCGATCGACACCCGCACGCCCTCCGGGAACGGCCGGACGATCACGCCCGCCTCGGTGCAGGCCGCGGCGAACTCCGCCGAGCGCTCGCCGAGCCACAGCCAGACGAAGTTGGCCTGCGAGTCCGGGATCTCCCAGCCCTGGGCGCGCAGCCCGGCCACCACCCGGTTGCGCTCCTCGACCAGCGCGTCGACCCGCTCCAGCAGCGCCTCCTCGGCGCGCAGGGAGGCGACGGCGGCGTTCTGGGCGAGCTGGTTCACACCGAACGGGACGGCGGTCTTGCGCAGCGCGGCCGCGACCGGCTCGTGCGCGATCGCGAAGCCGACCCGCATGCCAGCCAGGCCGTACGCCTTGGAGAAGGTGCGCAGCACGCAGACGTTGGGGCGGTCGCGGTAGAGGTCGATGCCGTTGGGCACCTCGGCGTCGCGGATGAACTCGATGTAGGCCTCGTCGACGACCACCAGGACGTCGGCGGGGACGGCGTCCAGGAAGCGCTCCAGCTCGGCGCGGTGGATCACGTTGCCGGTGGGGTTGTTGGGGTTGCAGACGAAGATCAGCCGGGTGTTCGGGGTGATCGCGGCGAGCATCGCGTCCAGGTCGTGGTCGCCGGTCGCGGTGATCGGCACCGGGACGGGCGTGGCGCCGGCGATCTGGGTGATGATCGGGTAGGCCTCGAAGGAGCGCCAGGCGAAGATCACCTCGTCGCCCGGGCCGGCCGTGGCGAGGATCAGCGACTGGGCGACGCCGACCGAGCCGGTGCCGGTGGCGATGTGCTCGGCGGGCACGCCGAAGCGCTCGGCGAGCACCTCGGTCAGCTCGCTGACCCCCATGTCGGGGTAGCGGTTGAGCGAGCCGGCCGCCTGGACCGCCGCCTCCAGCACGCCGGGCAGCGGGTCGTAGGGGTTCTCGTTCGAGGACAGCTTGTAGGCGTCGGCGCCGGCCGGCTTGCCGGGCTTGTAGGTGGGGATGCCGTCCAGGGTCGGCCGCAGCCGCGGGCCCTGCGCTGACGTACCACTGCTCACGGTCGTACTCCGTTTCCAGAAGTTGCAACACTGTCCGGTGCGCTCGCCCGCCACGGACGGGTTCGCCGCCGTGCCCGGGATCTCCTGACGCGCCCGGACCACCCCGGTCGGGTGCCTTGCACGATACCGACCGCCTCTCACCCGTAGGAGTGAGATGCCCGGTCGGGTTACAGGCGCAGATCAGCCATTCTGCCCGGTTCCTTTGGCACATGTCAGAGGTAAGAAGCCGGGTTTCGGGCGGGTATCGAAGGGGCGCACCCCGGCTCACTCTTGGAGAAACGTATCTCCGAAGGCTCCCGATGCGCCGGTCACAGCACCTTGTCAGGAGCCATACGATCGGTCCGCCATGACAGCAGCAGCCAACCAGAGCGGTCGGCGCCCCACCACCTCACGTCGCTTGGAGCGGGCCGGCATCCGGGACGTGGCGGCAGCCGCCGGAGTGTCGATCACCACCGTCTCCGACGCGCTGAACGGTAAGGGCCGCCTGCCCGACGAGACCCGCAGCCGGGTGCGCGAAGTCGCCGAGCGCCTCGGCTACCGCCCCTCGGCGGCCGCCCGCACCCTACGGACCGGACGCTCCGGCCTGATCGGGCTGACCGTCACGACCTACGGCGAAGAACCCTTCACCTTCACCGAGTTCGCGTACTTCGCCGAGATGGCCCGGGCCGCCACCAGCGCCGCCCTCGGCCGCGGCTACGCGCTGGTGGTCCTGCCCGCTTCCTCACGCCACGACGTCTGGGGCAACATCGCCCTGGACGGCACCGTGGTGATCGACCCGCCCGACCAGGACCCCCTGGTCAGCGAGCTGTACCGGTCCGGTGTCCCGGTGGTCAGCGACGGCAAACCGGGCAACTGCCCGGTCACCGCCTGGGTCGACAACGACCACGAGGCCGCCGTGCTCGGCATCCTCGACCACCTCTCCGAAGCCGGCGCCCGCCGGATCGGCCTGCTCACCGGCACCAGCACCGACACCTACACCCGGCTCTCCACCGAGGCCTACCTCGACTGGTGCGCCAAGGTCGGACAGGAACCGGTGTACGAGACCTACCCGGCGCACGACCCGGCAGCCGGCGCGGTCGCCGCCGACCGGCTGCTCGCCCGCCCCGACCGGCCGGACGCCGTCTACGGACTGTTCGACCCCAACGGGACCGACCTGCTCGCCGCCGCCCGCCGCTACGGCCTGCGGGTCCCGGACGACCTGCTGCTGGTCTGCTGCAGCGAGAGCGACGTCTACGCGACCACCGAGCCGCCGATCACCACCCTCTCGCTCAAACCGCGCAAGATCGGCACCACCGTCGTCAACCTGCTCATCGACGCCATCGAGGGCGTGGACTCCGGCACGGGCGTCGACATCGCCCGGCTCTTCCCGCCCCGGTTCCGCACCGCCGGCACCGGACCGCCGCCGGGCACCCTGATGCCGACCGAACTGATCGTCCGCGCGTCCTCCCAACGCCGGAGTCCGCGCACCACCGTCAGCCCGCCCCGACCCCCGGGCGAGGTCTAGACCGCCGACACGATCGACGTCGGCGGGGCGTCGATCGGGGTGTCCGTCGGGGCGTCGATCAGGGCCTCGGTCGGGGCGTCCACAAGACGCCGCCCCGGCACGCCGAACAGCCCCCGAACGGGTACCGACCGGAGCCGGGCGAGCACGAAGGAAGCCCGGCCAGAGCTGACGAGACCGTACCGAGCCAGGACAAAACGGACCCCCAGGGGCCGCCCGGCTGACGCTCCGGAGGATTGGATGCCCACCAGGTGACGACGGCGGGAGAGTGGTCTTCCTATGATGGGCGAATGACACCCGAGGACCGCTTCCCCGGGCCCGAGTACCCCCACTCGGGCCCCCGCCACCAGCCGGACCTCGACGTGCTGCCGTACGGCACCTATTACGAACCCGACCCCGCCCAGGGCTACCCGAGCACCCCGTACGACGCCGAGACCTGCAGCGGCTACGGCGGCGCCCGCTACCTCGAACAGCACTGGACCACCGACGGCCAGGGCCACACCGTGCACGCCCAGGGCAACGCGGTGGACGCCCAGGGCAACGCGGTGGACCAGTCCGCGGCGTTCTCGCACCAGGACCACGCGGGCTACGACGACCGGCCCGGATACGAGGAACGAACCGGATACGAGGAGCGCCCGGCCTACGACGGCCAGGAGCACGCGGCGTACGAAGGCCAGGAACACGCCGCGTACGACGGCCAGGACAACAGCGGCTACGACGACCGCGCAGGCTACGAGCCGACCCTCCCCGACCAGCCCTCCCCGGCCCTCCAGCTCGCCGGCCGCGACGACCCGCCGACCATCGAACTCGGCCCGCCGCTGCCCGACCCCGCCGCCCCGACCTACCCGTACCCGGCCCCCGGCCCCGGCGAGCCCCCCGGCCCGGTGTACGTCGTCGGCGACGTGCACGGCTACCTCGAGGAGCTGCGTGCCGAGCTGCACCACCAGGGCCTGATCGACGCCGACGGCCACTGGTCGGCCGGCCGCGCCCGGATCTGGTTCCTCGGCGACTTCACCGACCGCGGCCCCGACGGCATCGGCGTCATCGACCTGGTCATGCAGCTCGCCGCCGAGGCCGCCGCGGCCGGCGGCTACTGCCGCGCCCTGATGGGCAATCACGAACTGCTCTTCCTCGGCGCCGCCAAGTACGGCGACGAGCCGGTCCAGTCCACCGCCGGCACCGCCTCCTTCCTGGCCGCCTGGCGGCTCAACGGCGGCCAGCAGAACGACCTGGAGCGCCTGGAGGCGCACCACATCAGCTGGCTGTCCCGGCTCCCCGCCGTCGCGCTGGAGGACGACCACCTGCTGCTGCACTCCGACACCACCGCGTACCTGGAGTACGGCGAGTCCATCCCCGACGTCAACGACGCCGTGCACAGCCTGCTCGCCGACGGCAGCGTCGACGAGTGGTGGGACTGCTTCCGCCGCTTCACCAAGCGCTTCGCCTTCCGCGGCGACGCCGGGCCCACGGCCGTCCACGAACTGCTGGACACCTACGGCGGCACCCGGATCGTGCACGGGCACAGCCCCATCCCGTACCTCACCGGCGCGGTGCACGCGGACGACGGCCAGCCCCCGCACATCCCCGGACCGTACGTGTACGCGGACGACCTCGCGGTGGCGATGGACGGCGGCGTCACCATGGAGGGGCGCCTGCTGGTCGCCCGACTGCCCATCAACTGACAGCCGTCATCGAACAGTTGTTCCCAGCGCTCGGGCCGTCGCACGCGCGCGGCCCGGGGCGCGAAATTCCGGAAACCGACTGTCAGCCCGGGCACACCCGCCCCTACCATGAGGCACACCACACCCGGCCGCCCGTCCGGCGGCCCGCCTCCGCGCCCGTTTCGGCGTCCTGAGGGCGCCCGCGCCCCCGGGGCGGAGCGAACCGGAGTCCGCACGAACGGGGTCCCCATGTCCAACCCCCCGCCGCTGCTCGCCGAGGACCGCCCGGAGTACGAGCGCCTCCTCGCCGAAGCCCTGCGCGACCGCACCGTCCTCACCGCCCTGCGCGCGCCCGGCGCGCACACCACCGACCAGCTGCGCATCCGCGCGCTGCGCGACGCCGACGGCATCAACGCCGCAGCCGCCACCGAATACGCGCACTACACCCGGCTGCGCGACAGCCTGCGCGCCACACCCCCACCCCCACCCGGCACCGAACCCACCGCCCCCGGCCTGCTCACCCAACTGCGCTCCGCGAACGGCGGCGCCGGACTCTTCCCCGTCCTCACCGTGCTCACCCCGATCCTCGCCTGGGCCGCCGCCCTCTTCCTGCTGCTGGTCGGCTACCTGCTGCGCGCCGCCGAGCCGGACCTCGCCCTCGCCCGGTCCCTCGTCACCGCCGGCTGGGTCGCCCTCGCCGCCGGGGTCGCCGCGATGGCCATCGGCATCGTCGGACTCCTCCTCACCGCCATACGCGACGGCACCGCCGCCCCGGCCGGCACCGACCCGGAACTCGCCGCCGAACTCGCCGACGCCCGCACCGAATGGCGCACCGCCCTGCGCGAGCGCGGCCTCCTGCCCTACCTGCACGCCGCACTCCCGCCGGTACCCGGGCGCGAACCCGCCTCCGAACCCGCCTCCGAACCCGCCTCCGAACCCGCTCCTGATCCCGGCACCGCCGAAGGACCCGACTTCAGCAGCCCCGACTTCAGCAGCCCGGGCTACACCTCCCCCGCCTTCACCAGCCCCGGCCCCGACGGCCTCACCGACCCCGAGGGCCGCACGTCCCGCCCCGCCGCGTTCACCACCCCCGACTTCACCGGCCCCGGCTACACCCCGCCCGCCTTCACCGGCCCCGACGACGTCACCTGAGCCGTCGGCCGCCGAACTCCCCCTGCCGAATCCGAATCCGAGTTCGAGCTCAACCCACGGGGACTCCCCCGCACGTCGTCACTCCGCCAGGCTGGACGCACAAGAGAACACCGGCGTGGGGGGACAGCGATGAGCACCGGACGGACCCGACCACCGCACACCGGACCGACGGCTCTGCAGGCCGCGCTCAGGCTGGTCCCAGCAGGGCCAGGCTCCGCGCCGCCACCCGACCTACGCTCGTCATATGGGCACACCACTGGGGGACTTCATCCGCGCCAAACGCGACAGCATCCAGCCGGAGACACTGGGCCTGCCCGACCACGGCCGCCGCCGCTCACCCGGGCTGCGCCGCTCCGACCTCGCCGTCCGCGCCGGCATCAGCGTCGAGTACCTGACGAGGCTGGAACAGGGCCGCGACCGCAACCCCTCCACCGCCGTCGTCAACGCGCTGGCCGACGCCCTCAGCCTCGACCCCGCCGAACGCAACCACCTGCGCTACCTCACGAAGATCACCGGCGGCGCGTGCGCCGGACGCACCCGGCCCGCCCCGGCGCCCCGCGAGATCCGCTCCACCGTCCGCGAAACCCTGCGGCTGCTCGAACCCGGCATCGCCGCCGTCACCAACCGGCTCGGCGACGTCCTCGCCCACACCAGCGGCTACGCGGCCGTCCTCGGCGCGGCCGGCCTGCTCGACAACCCGGCCCCCAACCTCACCCGCTACGTCTTCACCGACCCGCGCGCCCACGACCTCTTCGCCGACTGGCACGACATCGCCGACGAGCAGGCCTTCGACCTCTGGCTCGGCCCCTCCGCCGAGGCCTCCGAATGGCTCAGCACCGAACTCGCCCCCGTCGCCGGCCCCGAGTTCACCCGCCGTCTCGGCAACCACCTCGTCCCCCGCCGCGGCCCGCTCCGCCTCCACCACCCCGCCGGCCCCGAACTCCGCCTCCACCGCGAGACCCTGGACCTGCCCGCCGACTCCCAGCAGCTCCTGGTCCTCCTCCCCGCCGACGACGAGACCGCCGCCCACCTCGACCGCCTCCTCACCCCGGCCCCGCCCCGCCTGCGCGCCATCTCGTGAGGACCGGGATCTCGTGAGGACCGGCGCACCCCCACCTCCGTCACCCGGCCCCCGCCACCCCGGCGGCGTCCGCCGCCGCCCGCACGAACGCCAGCACCCGCGCCGTCGTGTTCCCCTCCCGCCACACCGGGCCGCGCTCGATCGGGGGCGCGTCGTGGATCGGCACATAGGCGACGTCCGGGCGGGGGTAGTAGCGGCGCGAGTGCTCGCCGACCGGCAGCACGCCGCGGCCCATGGCGACCAGGCTGAGCATCTCGGAGAACGTGCCGCCGGACGGGCCCTTGGGCACCGGGCGGCCGGCCGGGGTGTGGCCGGGGGTGCGGTCCCGCTTGAAGCCCACCGAGGTGACCGCCGGGTACTGCACCACGGGGTGGTCGGCGAGCACCTCGATCGACACCGACCGTTCCCCGGCCAGCGGATGCCCGGCGGCCACCGCGAGGACCCGCTGCTCGGTCAACAGGACCGGGCCGCGGGCCATGCCGTCGAACGGGTAGGAGGCGATCAGCACGTCCACCGAGCCGTCCACCAAGCTCGCCCGGGAGTTGGAGAGCTGGACCTCGCAGACGTCGACCCGGCAGTCGGGGTGCCGCTCGCCGAACAGCGCGGCCGCCTTGAGCAGCAGCGGCGCCGTCCACTCGCCGAGGAACGCCACCCGCAGCCGCCCGGTGACCCCCCGGCTGGCGTCCTCCGCCCGACGCAGGGCCGCCGCCGTCGCCTCCACCACCGGGACCAGGTCATCGACCAACTGCCGCCCCACGGCGGTGAGTCGGACCGACCGGCTGGTGCGCTCGAACAGCGGGCCGCCGATCCGGCGCTCCAGCTTCTTCACCACCTGACTGACCCGCCCGGTGGTCAGGTGCAGGCGCTCGGCGGTCCGGCCGAAGTGCAGCTCCTCGGCGAGCGCGAGGAGGACCTCGATCTCCAACCGCTCCAGCATCCCGCGCCACCCCTCGATCGTTGAATTCAGCTCAACGATCGTACGTTCATCGGACATTGATGGAAGGTCTGGCCCGGAGGATCGTAGAGCCCGTCACCAGCCGCGCCGAACCGCCCGCGGCAGTACCACCGCCGAACCCGAAGGCCCCCATGACCAGCGCCGCCACCGGCACCGCCCCCAGCACCCCCGCCGACACCGCCGCCGCCACCGGCCGTCGGATCACCGCAGGCCTCTTCATGTCCCTCGACGGCGTCGTCGAGGCCCCCGAGACCTGGCACTTCCCCTATCTCAACGAGGAGATGGGCGCCGTCGTCGGCGGCCTCGCCGCCGCGGCCGACACCCTGCTGCTCGGCCGCCGCACCTACGAGGCCTTCGCCGCCACCTGGCCGCTCCAGAGCGGCGACATGGCGGACGCCCTCAACGCGATCCCCAAGCTGGTCGCCTCCACCACGCTCGACAAGGCCGAGTGGAACAACTCCACCGTCCTCGGCGGCGACCTCGTCGCCGAACTGACCGAGCTCAAGCGGCAGCCGGGCCGTAACATCAGCCTCTCCGGCAGCATCATGCTCACCCGCACCCTGCTGCGCGCCGGGCTGATCGACGACCTCCACCTGCTCGTCCACCCGATCGTCCTGGGCCCCGGCATCCGCCTGTTCACCGAGCAGGACCGGATCCCCCTGCGACTCGCCCACTCGGTCACCTTCAGCACCGGCGTGGTCCACCTGCACTACCAGCAGGCCTGACCCCCACCCTCCCCTCCCCCACCCACCGAAGGAACCCACCCATGCGCGTCGTCGCCTTCGACCACCTCGTCCTCAACGTCTCGGACGTCGAACGCTCCCTGGCCTTCTACTCGGGCCTCCTGGGCCTGGAGCCCGTCCGCGTCGACGAATGGCGCGCCGGGAAGGCGCCCTTCCCGTCCGTCCGGGTCACCGCCGAGACCATCATCGACCTGACCAGCCGCCCCCGGAACGAGTCCAACGTCGACCACATCTGCCTCACCGTCGAGCCCCTCGACTGGCAGGAGGTCATCGACTCCGGCACCTTCACCGTCCTCGAGGGCCCGGTCTCCCGCTACGGCGCCCGCGGCACGGCCACCTCCGTCTACGTCCAGGACCCCGACGGCAACACCGTCGAACTCCGCTGGTACCCCCGCTGACGGGTGCCGCCCCGACCTCACAGGGGAGGGCCGGGGCGGCACTTCAACCCGCCACGAGCCGAACAGCCGTCAGTGGAAACAGCTGAACGGTCGGGAAGTGGGTGCGGTAGCGCGTGGCGGCATCCCGGGCGAGCAGGCGGCAGCCCCGGACAGCGGCATGCGCGCCCATGGAGACGCTTCACGTCGGTCGAACCTCGGTCGAACGTCAGTCGGCTGCCTCAGGCCACGCTCCCGTCACTGCGCATGACGGCCAGTCCCGTGTACGTGAAGACGCAGCCGAGACCCACCCCCCAGTCGTCGCCGTCGTCGTCGTAGCGGAGGGAGCGGTCCGCGAAGGCGGTTCGGAGGTCGTCGAGCGGTATCACCGTGAAAGCATCGCTCTCCACGGGGAAGTGGCGGACCTCGATCCAGCCCTCACGCACGTACGGGAACAGGGGAACGAGCTGGCGATCGACCCACTCGGAGAGCTCCACGCCGGTCAGCTCGGTCGGCAGATCTTCCCAGATGCCGAACGGCCCGGTGAGCATCCCGCTGGACTCGGCGGCGCAGACCAGCACCTTCTGTTGCTCGCGGGTGAGCTCGTCCCAGTCGGGCAGCCCGTCACCGGTCGCGGCCGGAAGCTCGCTCATGTCCCACGACTCGCGCGCGGACTCGGTGGCGTGCAGGTCGAACGTCGCTGCGGTCTTCGGACTCCAGAGCCAGTTGGCCGGTTCGGCCAGGACGTCCTGCAGTTGCGAGCCGGTCACGACCGGATCGGTCGGGGCAGCGCCGAGACCCTGCCGTATCCGGACGGTGAGCAGGCCGCGCTCGACGAGGTCCAGGGCAACCGCGGCCAACTGCGGTACCAGCGCGCGCTGTTCGTCCCGGGTGTAGCTGCGCGGCGGCGGAGCGCCCTGTTCCCCGGCCCACCGGAGATCAATTCCGTACTGCTGGACCGTTCCGGCCAGGGCGGACTGCCACAGACCGCGGCGCATCAGCGTCTGCTCGGCCGGGCTCAAGGCGTTCCAAGGCTGCATGGCATGGATCATCCCAGGCACGGCCCCATGTCACCGAGCAGATTTCTGCGCAGCCGAAGCGCTGCTCCAGGAAGTCCTCCCGGAGCAGCGCCCGGGTCGGTGCGTCGTCAGTCCGCCGGCGGGAGGCAGATCCGGTTGCCCTGGGCCTTGAACCAGCGCAGGGGAAGCCACCGGCAGCCGGCTCAACGCAGGAGTTCGGCCGCCGGGGTGTGGTTTCCGGTTGCCGAGGCACCTGCCATCGCCGAGGAAGCGCTCTTCGGATCGGTGCGGGGCGGTACCACCAGGAGGAGGAAGTGGTCCTGGAAGCCCCGGGTGACACTGATCGTCGCGTCACTGCCGGCGAACCAGTTGATCTTGACCAGGAGGCCGTTCACCATGAGGGACCGGGGCACCTCGCCCCAGGCCAAGGTGTCGAGGCCGACCCGAACGATCGGCCCGAGGTGGGCGCCGAGCGCGGTGATCAGGTCCGGCAGCTCGGCCAGGATGTGGTTCGAGCGGGGCCACCACGCGCCGTCGAAGATCCCCTCCCGAGTCATCGTCGGCTCCAGCACCAGGCGTGGCAGGAGCGGAACACCGGGCACGGACCACGGCCCGGAGGAGGAAGGCGTGGGAAGGGGGACCGGCATCATGTGAGGCCGCCCGTCTGGTCCACGAGGGACCAATCATGACCCAGGGCGACACCAGCGCGAATGCCGATATTCGGAATGTCCTCGGTTGTCTCCCACGGTACTCCGCAGCGGTCTCCCAGGTCACGGTCGCCGACGCCGTGGACCCCTGCGACGACCGGACAGCCGACGACAACCGCCTGCTCGCCGCCGGGCCCGCCTGAACGTCGCGCCGCCGGGGCGCCGCCCCGGGAGACCTGTCGGCCTCCCGGAGCACGCCGTCAACCAGGCATCAGCGTCAGTCGGCCAGCGGGAGGTAGACCCGGTTGCCCTGGGCCTTGAACTCCTCGGACATGGCCTGCATGCCGGCTTCGGCTTCGGCGTCGTAGCCGGATGCCACGGCCGTCGCGCCGTCGCCGTGTTCGTCGCGGATCTTCTGGGAGATCTTCATCGAGCAGAACTTCGGGCCGCACATGGAGCAGAAGTGGGCCGTCTTGGCGGGTTCGGCTGGGAGGGTCTCGTCGTGGAAGGCGCGGGCGGTCTCCGGGTCGAGGGCCAGGTTGAACTGGTCCTCCCAGCGGAATTCGAAGCGGGCGTCGGAGAGGGCGTCGTCCCATTCCTGGGCGCCGGGGTGGCCCTTGGCCAGGTCGGCGGCGTGGGCGGCGATCTTGTAGGTGATCACGCCGGTCTTGACGTCGTCCCGGTTGGGCAGGCCCAGGTGCTCCTTGGGCGTGACGTAGCAGAGCATGGCGGTGCCCCACCAGGCGATCATCGCGGCGCCGATGCCGGAGGTGATGTGGTCGTAGCCGGGGGCGACGTCGGTGGTGAGCGGGCCGAGGGTGTAGAACGGCGCCTCGTCGCAGATCTCCTTCTGGAGATCCATGTTCTCCTTGATCTTGTGCATCGGGACGTGGCCCGGGCCCTCGATCATGACCTGGACGTCGCGCTCGCGGGCGATCCGGCCGAGCTCGCCGAGGGTCTGCAGCTCGGCGAACTGCGCCTCGTCGTTGGCGTCGGCGATCGAGCCGGGGCGCAGGCCGTCACCGAGCGAGAAGGTGACGTCGTAGGTGGCCAGGATGTCGCAGAGTTCCTCGAAGTTGGTGTAGAGGAAGTTCTCCTGGTGGTGCGCCAGGCACCAGGCGGCCATGATCGAGCCGCCGCGGGAGACGATGCCGGTCTTGCGGCGGGCGGTGAGGGGGACGTAGCGCAGCAGCACGCCGGCGTGGACGGTCATGTAGTCGACGCCCTGCTCGCACTGCTCGATGATGGTGTCCCGGTAGACCTCCCAGCTCAGCTCCTCGGCCTTGCCGTCCACCTTCTCCAGGGCCTGGTAGAGCGGCACGGTGCCGATCGGCACAGGGGAGTTGCGCAGGATCCACTCGCGGGTGGTGTGGATGTTGCGGCCGGTGGAGAGGTCCATGACGGTGTCGGCACCCCAGCGGGTGGCCCAGGTCATCTTCTCCACCTCCTCCTCGATCGAGGAGGTGACGGCGGAGTTGCCGATGTTGGCGTTGATCTTCACCAGGAAGTTGGTGCCGATGATGGCCGGCTCCACCTCCGGGTGGTTCACGTTGACCGGGATGACGGCCCGGCCGCGGGCCACCTCGGCCCGCACGAACTCGGGCGCCAGGCCCTCGCGCAGTGCCACGTATTCCATCTCGGGGGTCACCACGCCCCGCTTGGCGTAGGCGAGTTGGGTGACGGCGGCACCGCCGCGGCCACGCAGCGGGCGGCGCGGGCGGCCGGGGAAGACGGCGTCCAGGTTGCGCAGGTTTCCGCCGCGCGGCGCGGTGTGCTTGATCCCGTCGTCCTCGGGGCGCGCCTCGCGGCCGTCGTACTCCTCGACGTCGCCGCGCTGGCGGATCCAGGCGTCGCGCAGCGCGGGCAGGCCGCGCCGGACGTCGGGCTCGTACGACGCGTCGGTGTACGGGCCGGAGGTGTCGTACAGCGGGACGGCCTTGCCGTTGGTGAGCCGCACCTCGCGGTAGGGGACCCGCAGGTCGGGGCGGGATCCCTCGCGGTAGGCCTTGCGCCAGGCCGGGGTCGGGTAGCCGGTGCGCTCACTGCTGGGGGTGCTCTGGGCAGGCTGCGGCTGTGCTTCGAACGTGGTCATCTGACCTCTACTCCCTACGCCGGCATTACCCGGTCCAGGTTCCTGCGGTCGACGCAGCCGTCGGTCCGTCCGTCGACGGTCCGGTCAGCGTCCTCTCAGCCCGGTGCTCCGAGCTCCCGCGTCGCAGGCGGTGTTGCCTGCACATGACGCCCAACACCGTAGCGAGCCGATTGCCGCAGGTCCAGAGGGGGTCCACGGGTGACGCCACGGGCGGAGCGACGGGCAGGCTCACCGGCGGATCCCCTCGGCTCGGGGAACGCCCGAGGCCCGGCTCCCCGTGACGGGGACCGGGCCTCAGGGCGGCGGTGGAGGAGCGGGGTCAGCTCTTGGCGGCCTTCTTCACCAGGATCACCACGGCGGCCGCGATGCCGACCACCACCAGCAGCTTGATCGCGATGCTCAGCAGCGCCCCGACGACGCCGAAGACGAAGGCGACGACGTTCCAGGCCAGCACCAGGACCAGCACCGGGATGACGATGTTGCGCACCCACGAGGGCAGCGACTTCCAGAGCTCAGCCATGTCCGTTCCTCTTCTCCCCTCGGGTCGGCCGCCGTCCGGTGCCGCATCCCGCTTGCTTTCGATACTTCGATCGTACGGGGGTCCGAGTGCCGGAACGAGGCCCAACGGCCCGGAGAGAACCCCGAGATCACCCCGACCCCGACCCCCGGGGAGACCCTCCGCCGACCTCCGGGGAGATCCCCTAGACGGCCCCCGAGAAGGACCGCGCCGCACCGCCCGGGAACCGCGCGGGGCAGACGCCGGTCCGCCGCCGGTCCACCGCCGGTCAGACCGGCCAGCGCTCGCCGCGCCAGGCGGCGTCCCAGAACATCCACTCGTAGCGCGAGGTGGTCACGAAGTGCTCGACCACCTTGCGGCGTTCGACCGGGGAGAGCTCCTCGCCGAGCCGGTCGGTGAGCGCCAGCACCCGGCGGACCACCGACTGGAACGCCTCGTCGCCGTAGGTGGCGATCCACTTGGCGTAGAGCGGGTCGGGGGAGCCCTGGGCGAGCAGCGCCTCGCCGACCCGGGCATAGATCCAGTAGCAGGGCAGTACCGCGCCGACGGCCTCGGCGAAGGAGCCGCCGTAGACGGTGGCCAGCAGGTAGCTGGTGTAGGCCCGGGTGGTGGGCAGCACCGGTTCGGCGGCGGCCTGCGCGGCGGTGCCGCCGAAGGCGGTCAGGAACTCGGCGTGCATGCCCTGCTCGGCGGCCAGCGCGCCGACCGCGTCGTCGGCGAAGGCCCGGACGTCCTCCTCACCGGGCGCCTTGGCGGCGCAGACGGCGAGGGCGCGGGCGTAGTCGCGCAGGTAGTGCGAGTCCTGGACGACGAAGTGGCGGAAGGCCTCGCGCGGCAGGGTGCCGTCGGTGAGGCCGGCGAGGAAGGGGTGGGCCAGGATCTCGGCGTAGACCGGCTCGATGGCCGCCCAGAGTTCTTCGGTGAGGCTGCGGGTCATACGAACGACCCTAGACGGCCGGGCCGGGGCCCAGGCCCAGACGTTCAGGCCCGGCGTGCAGGCCCCGACGTTCGGTCCCGGCGTTCGGCCCCGGCGTTCAGGCCTCGGGCGGCGAGAACACGACCAGGACCCGCAGTTCCTCGGTGATGTGGTGGAACCGGTGCGGGGTGCCGGCCGGGACGTACGCCACGGTGCCGCGCGCGACGGTCGCGGTCTCGGTGCCGACGGTCAGCTCGGCCCGGCCGCTGATCACCTGGTAGATCTCGTCCTGGTCGTGCGCGGTCTGCGGGTCGGTGTCGCCGGGGGAGAGCGCGTACAGCCCGGCGGACATCCGTGGTTCGCGCAGGAACCGCAGGTACGCGCCGTCGTTGGCCGCCCGTTCGGCGTCCAGTTCGTCCAGCCGGAACAGCTTCACCGGCGCCGTCCTTCCTCGTTCGTCCACCTCCGGAACCAGGGGCATTCAACACCAACCCGCCGTGGGGTGGTTCCCCCGGGAGGGTGGTGCCTGCCAGGCTTGGGCGGCATGAAGGGTTTCGTCATCAAGACACTGATCAACGCGGCGGCCATCTGGGTCGCCGCCTGGATCGTCAGCGGCATCCAACTCGCCCAGGGCAAGGCCGACTGGCAGCACAAGGCACTCACGGTGCTCGGCGTCGCCGTCGTTTTCGGCGTCGTCAACTGGCTGATCAAGCCGGTGGTCAAGCTGTTCTCGTTCCCGCTGTTCATCCTCACGCTGGGCCTGATCACCTTCGTGATCAACGCTCTGATGCTGATGCTGACCTCGTGGGCGTCAGGGCGGCTGGAGCTGGACTTCCATGTGACCAACTTCGGGGCCGCACTGATCGGTTCGCTGATCATCAGCCTGGTGGCCTGGGGCCTGCACCTGGCCCTGGACGACGACTGACCGCCGCCGTGCGCGTACGCGCGAGGGGCCCGCACCCGGTGGACCGACCGGGTACGGGCCCCTCCGTCGTTCCGGCGACCGCAGCCTCGGCCGCTCACGCCCCCCGGCCGCTCACCCCGCGTTCTCGCGCCCTCTGAGGATCTCCGCGAGCTCGGCGTCGAGCTCCCGTCCGGTGAGCTCCTGCCCCATCGGCACCAGCCGGTCGGTGCGCGCCAGGAAGGCGGTCAGCGGCGCCGACGGGGTCCGCAGCACCGCCTCGCCGTGGGGGGAGCTCAGCACGATGCGGACCTCCGAGAACTCCCCGCCGACCGGGTGGACGTGCACGTCGCCCTCGCCCGCCGGGCCGCCGATCCCGTCGAGCAGCAGCTCCCGCGCGAAGAACCAGGTGACCGGCGCGTCACCGGGCAGGTGGAAGGCGAACCGGACCGCGTACGGATCGTCGGCCCGGTACGTCACCTCCGCCGGGATGCGGACGGAGAGCTCGTGCGAGACCACGAGGTTCATCACCAGGTGACCCTGGACTGTGCTGTGCTGCATGGCGCCAGTACCTCTCGTTCTGCCCGGACGGCCGGTACGCCGGGTCCGATGGCGGCCGGACACGGTTCGACGGTTTTACGACGGTTTCGCGACGGCGTTTCGACCCATTCCCCGGGTTTCGACGCATTCCCGGCGCGGGAGACTTCCGCACAACGCTCCTGCCCCGGAGGTGGCCATGGACCCCGAGAACCGCACCCCGCCACCGCGCCCGGTCGTGAAGCGCACCGCGCGGGCGATCCTGCTGGAGCTGGACCCGGACGATCCGTACGGCCCGGCCTCGATCGTGCTGATCCGGCGGGTCCGGCCGGGCGCGCCGCACCCGTACTGGATCACCCCCGGCGGCGGGGTCGAGCGCGACGACCGGACGGTGGTCGAGGCGCTGCACCGCGAGGTGGACGAGGAACTCGGCGGCAAGATCGTGGACGTGGTGCCCGCCTTCGTCGACACCATCAGCCACACCCACCACGACGACGGCACGCTCCTGCACCCGCACGGGGTCAAGGTGCAGCACTTCTTCGTCTGCCGGCTCGCCTCGATGGACCTCAGCCGGCGGCACGGGCCGGAGGTGACGGAGCCGAACGGCGAGTACGAGGTGGTCCGGCTGCCGTTCACCCGCGAGGGGGTCACCTCGGTCAACGTCGTCCCACCCCGGCTGCGGTCGTACCTGGCGGCCAACATCGAGGGCATCCGCGCGCTCCTCGCACCCGATCTCGGGTGATCACCCGGGTCCTCAGCCCGCCGCCAGGTCGCCGACCAGGTCGTGCCGGATCCGCTCGGCCGGCACGCCCGACCGCAGCAGCACCCCGACACCCCGGCGCACCATCGCGGGCGGGCCGCTGAGCAGCGCGTCCCGGCCCGTCCACGGGCCGAACCGGCTCACCACCTCGGGCAGTTCACCGGTCAGCGCGCCCTCGGCCGGGCCGGTTCCGGACAACACCGGGCGCACCGTCAGCCAGGGGTGGGCCCGGGCCAGCTCGCGCAGCCCGTCCAGCTCGTACAGCTCGGCGGCGCGGCGGGCGCCGTAGAACACCTCGACCCGGCGGCCGGGCGCGCCGCGCTCGGCGACCTCCTCGACCAGTGCGCGGATCGGCGCGATGCCGGTGCCGCCGCCGAGGCAGAGCAGGTCCGCGCCGGCGGTGTGGTCGACGGTCATCGAGCCGGCCGCCGGTCCCAGCCGCAGGACGTCCCCGGGCGCGGCCCGGTGGACCAGCGCGTTGCTCACCCAGCCCGCCTGGACGGCCTTGACGTGGAAGGTCAGCAGCCCGTCCGGGCGGGGGGCGGAGGCGAAGGAGTAGTGCCGCCAGACCCGGGGCCACCAGGGCGTCTCCAGGCTGGTGTACTGCCCGGCGCGGAACGGGTACGCCTGGTCCGGGCGGACGGTGATCACCGCGACGTCCCGGGTGCGGCGCTCGTGCCGGACCACCTCGCCCTGCCACCAAGGCGGCGAGGTGCGGGCGTCCTCCTCGGCGGCCTCGATCATGATCGAGGAGATCAGCCGGTAGGCGCGGCGCCAGGCCAGCTCGGTGTCGGCGTCCCAGCGGCCGGCCGCGTACCGGGCCAGAGCCTGCACCAGGCACTCCCCCACCGGGGCGTAGTGGCCGGTCAGCGTGCCGTACCGGCGGTGGCCACGGCCGAGCCCGCCCAGCCTGGCGCGCAGGGCCGCCGGGTCCTCGGCGCCGCGCGCGGCGGCCAGCAGGGCACGGAACAACCGGTCGCGCTGGACGTCCATGGCGGCGGGGAAGAGCGAGCGGACCTCGGGGTGGTGCAGGAAGAGCAGCGCATAGAAGTGGGCGGTGGCCCGGTCGGCGACCGGCTCGACGGCGGCGAGGCTGGCCCTGATCAGCTCGATGTCCCGGGCGGTGAGCGGCAGTTCGACGGCGGGGACTTCCACGGCGGGGACGGAGTACTCAAGGGTAGGGACCGCGGGCGGGCGGGGCTCGGCGGACACCGGCACCGCCCCCCAGGCGTCGCTCCAACTGTCGCCCGGGCCAGACCAGTTGAGCCCGGGCGCATCGGCGAACAGCGGACGGAAGGCGGGCGAGGTCCCGATGGTCGAGACCGCCTCCGGGTAGGTCGGCGCCGGGACGGCCGACGGTTCGAACGGCACGGCCGAATGCTGGAACGGGACGGCCTGCGGTTCGAACGGGACGGCCGGCGGCACGGAGGGCATGGCCGGGATCGCCGGGTTCACCGGGCAGACGGGCTCCAGGTTTCCCACCGGTTCCGCCGCCGGCGGCAGGTCCGGCGGGTCCAGCGGCATCGGCGGCCGTACGGTCCCCTCCGTCGACGGCGCCTCCGTCACCATCACTCCCTCGGGCGGGAGCTCCGGCAGGCCCGGGACGGAGGCGACCCCCGCCGAGCCGTGCCCGGTGCGGACCAGAAGTGTTCTGCGGGACTTCACCGCTACGTTTCGAGTACCCAAGAGAATCGTTTCGCCTCCGGCCGGCCTGCGCCACCACCTGGCTTGTCTCTGCTGACGCCTAGGCAGCGTGGCACGCCCGAACTGCTCATCCGACAAATCACGCGAAGCCCGGACACCCGGTCCGGGAACGCGCTACTCTCACTCGATCGCGGTTGCCCTGGGTGGCCCCCCGTCCACCCTGGGCAACCGCCATCTGCTCGCGGCTGGCGCCCTCAGAGCTGCCGCAGCAGCATCCCCGGCTGCTCCACGCAGTCCGCGACGAACCGCAGGAAGCCGCCCGCCGTTCCGCCGTCGCAGACCCGGTGATCGAAGGTGAACGACAGCTGCGTCACCTCGCGCACCGCCAACTCCCCGTTGTGGACCCAGGGCTTGGCGACGATCCGGCCGACCCCGAGCATCGCCGCCTCGGGGTGGTTGAGGATCGGGGTGGAGCCGTCCACGCCGAACACCCCGTAGTTGTTCAACGTGAAGGTACCGCCGGTCAGTTCGGCCAGCGTGGCCGAGCCACTGCGCGCCGCCTCGGTCAACCGCCCCAGCTCCTCGCCGAGTTGCTCGGTGCTGCGGGCCTGCGCGTCCCGCACCACCGGGACGACCAGGCCGCGCTCGCCCTGCGCGGCAAAGCCCAGGTGCACCGCCGAGTGTCGGATGATCCCCGAACCGTCCTCGGTCACCGAGGAGTTGAGTTCGGGGAAGCGCGCCAGCGCGACCGTGCAGATCCGCGCCAGCAGCGCCAGCACGCTCACCTTCGGTCCCGGCGTCGCGTTCAACTGCCGCCGGAGTGCCATCAGTTCGGTGGCATCGGCGTCCACCCAGCAGGTCGCGGCCGGGATCTCCCGGTGGCTGCGGCTGAGCTTCTCGGCCACCGCCTTGCGCAGCCCGCGCAGGGGGACGACACCCTCCTGGACGGCCGCCGGGAGCACCGCAGCGGGAGCCGCCGGCGCGGCCACCTTGGCGGCGACCGCCCGTTCGACGTCCGCCCGCATGATCAGCCCGTCCGGCCCGCTCCCGGTGAGCGCGGCCAGGTCGACCCCCTGCTCCCGGGCCAGCCGCCGCACCAGCGGCGAGATCACCGGCACCACGACCGGACCGGCGGAGACCGCCGCGACCACGACCGGAGCAGCCGGAGCAGCCGGAGCGGCTACCGCCGAACCCACGCCGACCCGGCGCCGCCGACCGCCCTTCCCGGTCTCCGCGACGCCGTACCCGACCAGCGGCCGCTCGACCTCGGCGGAAAGCCCGGCTGAGGACCCGGCAGGCGACTCGACAGCAGGCACCTCCGAGTCCCCGCCCGCCGACGCCACCGCGACCGTCACCAGCGGCGCGCCCACGGCGATCTCCTCGCCCTCCTCGCCGTACCGCGCGGTGACCACCCCGCCGTACGGGCAGGGCACCTCCACCACGGCCTTGGCGGTCTCCACCTCCACCACCGGCTGGTCGACCGCGATGACCTCGCCGACCTCGACCATCCAGCGCACCACCTCGGCCCCGGTGAGTCCCTCACCGAGGTCGGGCAACCGGAACTCCCGCACGACGGGCATCATGCTCAGTCCTCCCACTGCAGCCGGGCGACCGCGTCCAGGATCCGGTCCACCCCGGGCAGGTGGTGGTGCTCCAGCATCGGCGGCGGGTACGGGATGTCGAAGCCGGTGACCCGCAGCACGGGCGCGGCCAGGTGGTGGAAGCAGCGCTCGGTGACCCGCGCGGCGATCTCCGCGCCGGTGCCGCCGAAGCCGCTCGCCTCGTGCACCACCACGGCCCGGCCGATCGAGCGCACCACCCGGCAGACCGTCTCGTCGTCGAACGGCACCAGGGTGCGCAGGTCGAGCACCGCGAGGTCCCAGCCCTCGGCCTTCGCCGTCTCAGCCGCCTCCAGGCAGACCGGCAGCGAGGGGCCGTAGGTGATCAGCACGGCGGACGTCCCGGTGCGCCGCAGCACTGCTCGGCCGACCGGTTCGACCGGCGCCGCCGGGTCGAACTCGGTCTTGCCCCAGTAGAGCCGCTTGGGCTCCAGGAAGATCACCGGGTCGTCGGAGGCGATCGAGGCGCGCAGCAGCCCGTACGCGTCGGCCACCGTCGCGGGCGTGACCACGTGCAGGCCGGGGGTGCTGGTGTAGTACGCCTCGGAGGCGTCGCTGTGGTGCTCGACCCCGCCGATGCCGCCGCCGTACGGGACGCGGACGGTGATCGGCAGCGGGAGCCGGCCCGCCGTGCGGTTGCGCATCTTGGCGACGTGCGAGAACAGCTGCTCCAGCGCCGGGTAGGCGAAGGCGTCGAACTGCATCTCCACCACCGGGCGCAGCCCGTACATCGCCATGCCGATCGCGGTGCCGAGGATGCCGGCCTCGGCCAGCGGGGTGTCCAGGCAGCGGTCCGGGCCGAACTCGGCGGTCAGACCGTCGGTGATCCGGAAGACGCCGCCGAGCGCGCCGACGTCCTCGCCGAGGACGTGCACCGCCGGGTCCTCGCGCATGGCGTCCCGCAGCGCGGAGTTGAGCGCCTGCGCCATGGAGGCGGTACGGGAAGAGACGGCTGTGGACATCAGTGCTGCACCTCGGCCTCGGCGGCCAGCTCGGCGGACAACTGGGCGGCCTGCTCCCGCAGCTGCGGGGTCGGCTCGGCGTAGACGTGGGCGAACAGCGACATCGGGTCGAGTTCCGGGTCCGCGTGGAACTCGGCCCGCATCCGGGCCGCCAGGGCCTCCGCCTCGTCCGCCGCGTCCTGCACCAGCCGGTCGTCCAGTGCGCCGAGTTCGCGCAGCGCGCGCTCCATCAGCAGGATCGGGTCGTGCTCCCGCCAGGCGGCGACCTCGGGCTCGGTGCGGTAGCGGGTGGCGTCGTCGGCGTTGGTGTGCGCCTCGATCCGGTAGGTCAGCGCCTCGACCAGGGTCGGGCCGCCGCCGGTGCGGGCCCGCTCGACGGCCTCGGCCAGCACGGAGTGCACGGCGGGGGCGTCGTTGCCGTCCACCAGCCGGCCCGGCATGCCGTAGCCGACGGCCTTGTGGGCCAGGCTGGGCGCGGCGGACTGCGCGCTGAGCGGGACGGAGATCGCGTAGCCGTTGTTCTGCACCAGGAAGACCACCGGCGCGTTGAGCACGGCCGCGAAGTTCAGCGCCTCGTGGAAGTCGCCCTCGCTGGTGCCGCCGTCGCCGAGCATCGCCAGCGCGACGGCCGGCTCGCCACTCAGCCGGGCGGCGTGCGCCAGCCCGACGGCGTGCGGGGCCTGGGTGGCGAGTGGGGTGCAGAGCGGGGCGGTGCGGGTGGCGCGCGGGTCGTAGCCGGTGTGGGCGTTGCCGCGCAGCAGGGTCAGCGCCTCCAGCGGGTCGACGCCCCGGGAGACCACGGCGAGGGTGTCGCGGTAGCTGGGGAACAGCCAGTCGCGCTCGCCGAGCACCAGCGCGGCGGCGACCTGGCAGGCCTCCTGGCCGGTGGACGCCGGGTAGACGGCGAGACGGCCCTGCTTGGTCAGGGTGGTCGCCTGCTGGTTGTAGCGGCGGCCGACGACCAGGCGTCGGTAGAGCTCGCGCAGCAGCGCCGGCTCGTACTTCTCCAGCGCGGGGGTGCCGAGCACCCGGACGGGGGAGAGGTCCGGGAGTAGGGGGGCCGGGTCGGTGCGCGGGGCGGTGGCCCCGGGCGACCAGCCGGGCACGCCTGTGTGGTGTCTGTGGTCGAGAACGGTCATCTCGGGGCACCTCCAGGGGTTGCGGGGCTCCCTACCGATTGTTCGGTCGTCTGTTCATCTTGACCAGAAGCGTGACAAGGTGGTGGACATTCGGCCTGAGCAGCGGTCGACTGGTGGCAGTACGTCCAAACGGTGAGGGTGGGGGGTCATGTCGGCTGAACAGATGTCCAGACTCGACCGGGTCGACCGGTCGATCCTGCGGCTACTGCAGCAGGACGGTCGCGCCTCGATCCGCTCGGTGGCCGAGCGGGTGCATGTGTCCCGGGCCAATGCGTACGCCCGGATCTCCAGGATGGTCGAGGACGGCATCATTCGCGGCTTCACGGCCAGGGTGGACCACGAACGGGCCGGCCAGGCGGCGTCCGCGTACCTCACCCTGAAGATCGTCCAGAACTCCTGGCGCACGGTCCGCGAGCAGCTGCTGGAGCTGCCCGGGGTGGCGCACATCGCGCTGGTCGGCGGGGACTTCGACGTCCTGCTGCTGGTGCACACCGCCGACAACCGGGCCCTGCGGGAGCTCGTGCTCAACCGCATCCAGTCCATCCCCCAGGTGCTCGGCACCCGCACCATGCTGGTCTTCGAGGAGACCGACCAGGTCCCCCCGGATCCGGCGCTCTGATTTTCTGGGCCCACTCGCCTCCGGGGCGCTCAGTTGCTCGCCCGCTCGCCTCCGGGGCGCTCAGTTACTCGCCCGCTCGCCTCCGGGGCGCTCAGTTGCTCGCCCGCTCGCCTCCGGGGCGCCCAGTTACTCGCCCGCTCGCCTCCGGGGCGCTCTGACCCGGTGCCGACGGTCGGCGCTCCAAGGCCCTCGTTCCTCGGTCCTCCTCGCTTCTCCCTTTCGGCACCGGCGCGCCCCTTCGGCTCGGGGCGGGGGGTGGGTCCTGGGTATGGGGGGCCGAGGTCGGGGGGCAGGGCTACCGCGCCCGCAGCCCGTCGAAGGCCAGGTGCACCACCGCGTCCGCGACCCCGTCGGCGGACTTCAGCCCCGGCCGGTACCACTCCACGATCGAGTTGATCATCCCGAACAGCAGCCGGGTGGCCAGCCGCGGCTCCACGTCCGCGCGCAGCGAGCCGTCCGCGACCGCCGCCCGCAGCAGCTCCGCGACCTGGTGGTCGAAGTCCCGCCGCCGCTCCAGCGCCCACAGCTCGGTGGCCGTGTTGCCGCGCACCCGCAGCAGCAGCGTCACGTACGGCAGCTCCGCCAGCAGCACCTCGGCGGTGCGCCGCACCACGTGCTCCAGCCGCTCCACCGCCGGGCCCTCGACCGCCGCCGGCTCGGCGAGGATCGCGAACAGCCCGTCCAGCGCCCGCCCGACGGCCAGCCGCAGCAGCTCCTCCTTGCCGCGGACGTGGTGGTAGATGGAGGACTTGGAGATCCCGGCCGCCCGGGACAGGTCCTCCATCGAGGTGCCGTCGTAACCGCGCTCGTTGAAGACGTCGACGGTCACCGCGAGCAGTGACTCCACGGTGTAGGCGGTGCGCGTGGTGTGATCGGCCATCCTCCGAGTATCCCCGGCCGCCCCACGCGGTACGCGATCGGGTCGTCCCGCTCCGCACCCGCCCTGGCCGAAGGCTCGGGGAGCATCGCCACGCAGGCGGGGGTTCGAAGGCAGGCCCTAGACTCTGCGGACGATCCGTCCACGTCCAGCAGGCTGGGGTCCACGGCTGATGAACGTAATACCGGCAGTCGCCTCCGACGTGCCCGAGCAGCGCAGCGGGGAGCCGGAGGACCCGCGCACCTGGCAGGAGCGCGGCCGCGCCCTGGTGATCCGCTTCGGCCCGGCCGTGTGGTGCTACGCGGTGCTGAAGCTGATCGGCTTCACCGTGTTCATGAAGCTGCTCTCCTTCGCCGGTGACTACGCCAAGAAGCCCGCCCGGTTCGGCGGCGGCGCCAACCCGTGGGACGTGCTGGCCAGCTGGGACGGCTGGTGGTACCAGCAGGTGGCCCAGTTCGGCTACCACCCGGCGCTGGTCGCGATCCCGGGGCCCGAGGGCTTCAACGTCGAGCAGAACTCGGCCGCCTTCTTCCCGCTCTACCCGGGCCTGATGCGGCTGACCTCGGACGTCACCGGCCTCGGCCTGTACGGCGCCGGGATGCTGGTGTCGGTGGTGGCGTCGCTGTTCGCCGCCGCCGGGATCTACGCCGTGGTGGAGAAGCTGTCCGGGGACGTCCGGGCGGGCGTGATCGCGGCCGGGATCTGGGCGATCGCCCCGGGCTCGGGGGCCGAGTGGGCGGTGTACTCGGACTCCACGTTCGTCGCGCTGGCCGCCTGGGCCTGCTACTTCGTGATGACCAAGCAGTGGGTCACGGCCGGGGTGGTCACCCTGGTCGCGGGGCTGAACCGGCCGACCGCGGCGGCGCTGATCGGCGCGGTGGGCCTGGCCGCGCTGGTCGAGCTGTACCGGCGGGAGAGCGGTGTGCTGCGTCCGCTGACCGCGATGCTGCTGGCCCCGCTCGGCCTGCTCGGCTACGTCGGCTGGGTGGGCTGGCGGATGGGCGAGTGGGGCGGGTACTTCCGGCTGCAGCACGACGCCTGGCTGCACTACTTCGACGGGGGCCAGGGCACCTGGCACGCGATCCGCGGCGTGCTGCTGGGCCGCGGCGACTACCCGTTCGCGTTCCCGGTGCCGGATCTACTGGCGACCCTGATCGTGCTCAGCCTGCCGGTGCTGATCGTGTTGATGATCCGGCTGCGCCCGCCGCTGGTGGTGACCGCCTACACGCTGGCCACGATCGTCTCGGTGCTGGGCAGCCTCGGCATCTTCGGCAACACCTCGCGCTACCTGCTGCCCGCGTTCCCGCTGTTCGTCGCGCTGGCGATCGGGATGCGCAAGCTGAGCTGGCCGGTGCTGGCCGCCGTGCTGGGCACCGGCGCGATGGCTTCGGGCTGGTACGGGGGGTACGTGCTGTTCGAGCTGGGTGTGCCGTAAACCGGCCCCGACCGACAGGCCGGTTCGTCCGGGCCCACGGAGGGCGCGTCCGCCACGGACGCGCCCTCCGTCCGTTCCGGCGGATTCCCACCGCTGCACCCTCTTGAGCCGACCGATCGTTCGGTTACTCTGTGACGTGTCCCGTCCTCCCCTCTGAGGAGCGCACAGATGTCCGCAGCGGTCACCCACCCCCTCGTCAGCGAGCTGGTCGAGCGCCACCAGGCCACCCTGGACGCCGCGCTCACCGCCGCCGCCAAGCGCGACTACTGGTCGCCCTACCCCGAGTTCCCGAAGGCGTACGGCGAGAGCGGCCCGGCGGACGGCAAGGCCGCCTTCGACGCCCTGCTCGGCAAGCCCTTCGCCCTCGAGGGCCACCCCACCGACGGCGACCAGGTCGGCGGCGAGGCCTCCCCGTACGGCGTCGAGCTGGGCATCACCTACCCGCACGCCGACCCGGACGGGCTGATCGCCGCGCTCTCCGCGGCCCGCCCCGGCTGGGCCGCCGCCTCCCCGCTCGAGCGCGCCGCCGTCTGCCTGGAGATCCTGCACCGGATCAACGCCCGCTCCCACGAGTTCGCCCAGGCCGTCATGCACACCACCGGCCAGGCCTACGGCATGGCCTTCCAGGCCGGGGGCCCGCACGCCCAGGACCGCGGTCTGGAGGCCGTCACCTACGCGTACGCCGAGCAGACCCGGCTGCCCCGGCAGGCCGGCTGGACCAAGCCCCAGGGCAAGCGCGAGCCGCTGGTGATGACCAAGGAGTTCACCGTCGTCCCGCGCGGCCTCGCGCTGCTGATCGGCTGCAACACCTTCCCCACCTGGAACGGCTACCCCGGCCTGTTCGCCTCGCTGGCCACCGGCAACCCGGTGCTGGTCAAGCCGCACCCGCGGGCCGTGCTGCCGCTCGCGCTGACCGTCCGGACCGCCCGCGAGGTGCTCGCCGAGGCCGGCTTCGACCCCAACCTGGTCTGCCTGGCCGCCGAGCACGAGGGCGGCACCGTCGCCGCGACCCTCGCGGTCCGCCCCGAGATCAAGATGATCGACTACACCGGCTCGACCACCTTCGGCGACTGGCTGGAGGAGAACGCCAAGCAGGCCCAGGTGTACACCGAGAAGGCCGGCGTCAACGCGGTCATCATCGACTCCACCGACGACTACAAGGGCATGCTGGGCAACCTGGCCTTCGCGCTCTCGCTCTACAGCGGCCAGATGTGCACCACCCCGCAGAACGTCCTGATCCCGCGCGGCGGTATCGGCACCGACCAGGGCGACAAGACCTACGACGAGGTGGTCGCCGACCTGGCCGGCGCGATCGAGGGCCTGCTCTCCGACGACGCCCGCGCCGCCGCCATCCTCGGCGCCGTGGTCAACCCGGGCGTGCTGCAGCGCTCGGCCGCCGCGGCCGGCGGCGAGTACGGCGAGCTCGCCCTCGCCCCGCGCGCGGTGACCTCGCCGGAGTTCCCCGGCGCGACCGTCCGCACCCCCGCCCTGGTCAAGCTGAACGCCGACAAGCCGGACGACCGCTCGGTCTTCCGCAGCGAGTGCTTCGGCCCGGTCTCCTTCGCCGTCGCCGTCGAGTCCACCGCCGCCGGCATCGAACTGCTGCGCACCACCGTCCGCGAGAAGGGCGCCATGACGGCCTCCGGCTACACCACCTCCCCCGAGGTGGAGGCGCTGCTGGTCGAGGCCGCGCTGGACTCCGGCGTCTCGCTCTCCCTCAACCTGACCGGCGGCGTCTACCCCAACCAGACCGCCGCCTTCTCCGACCTGCACGGCACCGGCGCCAACCCGGCCGCCAACTCCGCCTACTGCGACGGCGCGTTCGTCGCCAACCGGTTCCGCACGGTGGAGATCCGCCGGCACAGCTGAGCGTTCGCACCGGCACCCTCCGGGCCCCGGCGGTCACCCACCGCCGGGGCCCGGCGGTTCACAGCTCCCGCCGGGCCAGCGATGATGGAGGCTGGGAGAACGCCGGGAACGGCGTCCAACCGCCCTCCGAACAACGGGAGCTGATACATGGCCGTGAAGCCGACGACCGAAACCGACGTCCTGATCGTCGGTGCCGGACCCACCGGGCTGCTGCTCGCCGGCGACCTCGCCGCCGCCGGCGTCGGCGTCACCGTGCTGGAGAAGCGGGCCGCCGAGTCCAACCTCACCCGGGCCTTCGCCGTGCACGCCCGCAGCCTGGAGCTGCTGGACGCCCGGGGCCTCGCCGAGGACCTCATCGCCACCGGCCGTCCGCTCGGCTCGCTGAAGATGTTCGACCGCTTCACCGTCGACCTCGGCTCGCTGCAGACCCGCTTCCCGTTCGTCCTGATCACCCCGCAGTACAACGTCGAACGGCTGCTCCTGGAGCGCGCGGAGAAGGCCGGCGCCACCCTGCTGCGCGGCGCCGAGGTCACCGGGCTGCGCCAGGACGCCGACGGCGTGACCCTGGAGACCGCCGACGGCCGGACCCACCGCGCCGCGTACGCGGTCGGCACCGACGGCGTCCACTCCGGCGTCCGCGACCTGCTCGGCATCCCGTTCCCCGGCGAATCGGTGGTCGACTCCGTGGTGCTGGCCGACGTCCGGCTGGACCGCGAACCCGCCGAGGCGATCACCGTCGGCGCCAACGAGACCGGATTCGCCTTCCTCGCCCCGTTCGGCGACGGCTGGTTCCGGATGATCGCCTGGGACCGCAACGAGCGCTTCCCGGACGGCACCGCCCCCACGTCCGAGCAGCTCACCGCCCTCGCCCGGGCCATCCTCGGCGAGGACTACGGCCTGCACGACGTGCGCTGGAGCTCGACCTTCCACAGCGACGAGCGCCAGGCCCCCAACTACCGCTCCGGCCGGGTCTTCCTGGCCGGCGACGCCGCCCACTGCCACTCCCCGGCCGGCGGCCAGGGCATGAACACCGGCCTCCAGGACGCCGCCAACCTCTCCTGGAAGCTCGCCGCCGCCCTGCGCGGGCAGGCCACCGACGCCCTGCTGGACACCTACCAGACCGAGCGGCACCCGGTCGGCAAGACGGTCCTGCGCACCTCCGGCGCGCTGATCCGGCTCGCCCTCGCCGAGTCCGCCCCCACCCGCGCCCTGCGCGGGGCGCTCACCGCGCTGGGCGGCCACCTCGACCTGGTCACCGAGCGCGGCGCCCGGCTGGTCTCCGGCATCGGCATCTCCTACCCCGCGCCCAAGGATGCCCACCCGCAGGTCGGCAAGCGCGTCCCGGACCTGCGGCTGACCGCCCTCAGCCAGCCCGTCGAGGGCGGCCCGGCCGCGCCCGAGCGGCTCTACGAGGCGCTGCGCGCCGGAAGGTTCGTCCTGGTCAGCAACGACGAGCTGGCCGCCGCCGAGCCCTGGGCCGACCGCATGGTCTCCGCCGCCCCCGCCGACCCGCACGGCAAGCTGCGCGACACCGTCCTGCTGATCCGCCCGGACGGCTACGTCGCCTGGGGCGCCGTCGACCCCGGCCAGGGCGAACTGCGCGCCGCCCTCACCACCTGGCTCGGCACCCCGGCCTGACCCCCGGTCCGGGCGGGCGCGCACCTTCCTCCGCGCGCCCGCCCGGACCACGCCGTTCGAACGCCGGGGCCCCGCCGCCCGAACCCCGCCGCCCCGACCATTCGTTCGGTCGTCCGTTAACCCCGGGCCTTCACATAGTGCCGCGCCGCCTTCGCGCGATTCCCGCACACCGCCATCCGGCACCACCGCCGACGCCCGTTCTGCGAGGCGTCGAAGAAATGCAGAATGCACGCCTCGTGCGCGCACTGCTTCACCCGCGGCGCCCCCTGCCCGAGCACCGCGAGGAAGTCGTCCGCGGCCAGCCAGGGCGCCAGCCACTCCGGCCGGTCGGCCTCGACCCGGTCCTCGGCCCCGCCCGGTCCGGCCGTCCGCCGGATCCGCCCGTGCGCCAGCACCGCGTCCAGCCCGTCCCGCGCCCCGGTGCTCAACTCGCCTTGCTCACGGGCGTCCTGGGCTGCCACCAGGATCGCCTCGCGAGCCTGCCGGATCGCCGCCAGGCCCGCGTCGTCGGCCTCGCAGCGGTCGCCCAGTCCGGCGGAGGAGAGCCAGATCCCGTACCCTTCGACCCCGGCGAGCAGGTCGTTGACGGGTGTCCCGGCCCAGCGCGTGTTGAGCAGGTCGAGCGCGAGCGGCTCGCCGATCAGCGGTCGCGGGTCCCTCGGGTCTGCCATCACGTCAGTCATCGTTCTCCCTCGGCTCCACCCGATTCTACGTCCGTGCCGCGCACCGGGAATTGGTATGGACCGTCCCGTGAATTCCGGTCATTCACTGTATGGACTCCCGGAGTTTCCCGCCCTCCACACTTGACTGTTTTTTAGCAACGAATTGCTTGATCATGAACCACTTCGCACACCGGTTCTGTCATGTTCGAGCCAGCGTTCTCGACCCCGGAACGCCTGGCCCCTTGCCGGCCCCCACAGCCGGCCAGAGGAGGATCCGTTGCGCCCCCGTTCCCTTGCTCTCGCCGCCGCGATAGCCGTGCTTCCGCTGACCGCCGTCTCGCTCGGCGTCTCCGCCGCGCAGGCCGCCACCCCCAACGCCGCCCCGCGCGTCGCCCTGCCGAACACCGTCAACCCGGCGGTGGCCCACTCGGACAAGAAGGGCGACGTCCCGGCCGAGCAGCAGATCTCGGTGGCCGTCAGCCTGAAGCTGCGCAACGCCGACGCCCTGGACCGCTTCCTCACCGCGGTTGCCACCCCGGGAACCCCGGAGTTCGGCAAGTACCTGACGCCGGAGCAGTTCACCGCCCGGTTCGGCCCGACCCAGGCCGACGTCGCCCAGGTCAAGACCTACCTGGCCGCCCAGGGCCTGACCGTCTCCGACGTGAGCGCCAACCGCCAGGTCGTCAACGCCCACGGCACCGCCGCGCAGGTCTCGCAGGCCTTCGGCACGCACGAGAGCTCCTACGTCGACCCGCAGCTGCAGCGCGCCTTCTTCGCCAACGACGCCGCCGCCTCGATCCCGGCCGACCTGGCCGGCGTGGTGCAGGGCGTCAGCGGCCTGGACAACCACGCGGTGCGCAAGAACCGCCTGGCCACGCCGAACGCGATCGCCCCGAACGCCGCCACCGCCACCCCGAACGGCATGGCCCCGGCGCAGTACACCGGCGCGTACAACCTGAACAAGACCGGCGCCGACGGCACCGGCACGACCGTCGCCCTCTGGGAGTTCGACGGCTACAGCAAGACCAACCTGACCACCTACGACTCGCAGTACGGCCTGACCGGCCCGGCCGTCTCCACGGTCTCGGTCGACGGCGCCAACTACGACTCGAAGCCCGGCCAGGGCCAGGGCGAGGTCGAGCTGGACAGCGAGATCGTCCGCGGCGCGGCGCCCAAGGCCACCCAGCTGGTCTACGAGGCCCCGAACAGCGACCAGGGCGAGATCGACATGGCCAACAAGATCGTGGCCGACAACCGCGCCTCGGTCATCTCGATCTCCTGGGGCTCCTGCGAGCCGGACACCACCGCCGCCTCGATGACGGCCGTCGACAACGCCTTCAAGCAGGCCGCCGCCCAGGGCATCTCGATCTTCTCCGCCTCCGGTGACGACGGCTCGCGCGACTGCACCCGCTCCACCAGCGGCTCGACCGTCAAGGCGGTCGACTTCCCGGCGTCCAGCCCGCACCAGACCGGTGTCGGCGGCACCAACCTCAAGGTGAGCAGCAGCAACACCTACTCCTCGGAGAGCGCCTGGAGCACCGCCGGCGGCGGCGTCTCCACCGTGTTCAGCAAGCCGAGCTGGCAGACCGGCACCGGCGTCAGCGGCACCATGCGCACCGTCCCGGACGTCGCGTCCAACGCCGACCCGCAGAGCGGCTTCGCGATCTACACGGCCGGCGGCTGGCAGGTCTACGGCGGCACCAGCGCGGCCGCGCCGCTCTGGTCGGGCTACGCGGCCCAGTTCAACCAGAAGGCCAAGGCCGCCGGGCAGCCGGCCCTCGGCGAGGCGAGCCCGCGGCTGTACACGGTCGCGAACAGCAGCAGCGCCGGCAGCGTCTTCCACGACGTGTCCACCGGATCCAACCAGGACTTCCCCGCCAAGGCCGGCTACGACCAGGTCACCGGCTGGGGCTCCCCGGTCGCCGACGCGCTGACCACCGCCCTGCTCGGCGGCGGCGGCACCACCACCCCGCCCGGCGGCTGCACCGCCACCCAGCTGGTCGGCAACGGCGGCTTCGAGACCGGCACCGCCGCCCCGTGGACCACCTCCAGCGGCGTGGTCGACAACAGCTCCTCCCAGGCCGCCCACGCGGGCAGCTGGAAGGCCTGGATGGACGGCTACGGCTCGTCCCACACCGACACCGTGTCGCAGACCGTCTCGATCCCGGCCGGCTGCGCCTCCGCGAAGCTGACCTTCTGGCTGCACATCGACACCGCGGAGACCGGCTCCACCGCGTACGACAAGCTGACCGTCCAGGCCAACAGCACCACGCTGGCGACGTACTCCAACGCGAACGCCGCCGCCGGCTACGTGCAGCGCACCCTGGACCTGACCTCCTTCGCCGGCCAGACCGTGACCATCACGTTCACCGGCACCGAGGACTCCTCCCAGCAGACCAGCTTCGTGCTCGACGACGTCGCGCTGAACATCAGCTGATCACCCACCGGTAGCGCTCGGTAACCCCGGGTCGCGCCGAGCACCACATCGATACCCCCGCCGGGGCGGCGCCGAGAGGGCCCGCCCCGGCGGTGTCACGTCCGGCCGGCAGGCCCCGCCCCGGCCCCGGGGCCGGGCCCCGGTAAGCGCCGTGTTTCCGGACTGTTTCAAGATCGATAACCATCCGGTCGACCTGCCGTGACCACTGTCATACGCACGACTGATGACGTAGCCTCTCGACCGTGCATAGGGTTCCCCAAAGCTCGGTGAAGTCGCTGGCGGCGCGCCCCGGCGTCGGTCCGGTCCCACCGAACTCACCTGGTGGGGAGGGTCACCGTATGGCCGCACAGCAACCTCAGGACGCCGCGCGGCTGCGGCTGGTCGGGTCGCACGCAGAGCGCCCCGAGCCGCCCGCACCCGCGCCGACCGCGCCACCGACGCCGGCCACCACGCCGACGCCGGCCGTGCCGCCGACGCCGTCCCCCGGCCGGCTCGCCCCGGTCGGCGGCTTCGCGGACACCCTGCACCTGGCCATCGAGGCCAGCGGCCTCAGCCTGGACCGGATCCGCGCAGCCCTCGCCCAACGCGGCGTCAGAGTCAGCGTCACGACGCTGAGTTACTGGCGACGCGGCCGCAGCCAGCCCGAGCGGGCCAGCTCGCTGCGCGCCGTCCACCTGCTGGAAGAGCTGCTCGGCCTGCCGCACAGCGCGCTCTCCTCGCTGCTCGGCCCGCCCCGCCCGCGCGGCCGCTGGGCCGCCACGGCCAACACCCTGCACCTCGGACTGGAGGACGTCTGGCCGGGCGAGCAGGAGATCTCCTCGATCTTCGCCGAGCTGGACGCCCCGCCGGCCGGCGAGCTGGAGCGCCTGAGCATCCACGACTCGTACTACGTGGACGCCGAGCGGCGCGCCAACCTGCTGCGGATGCGCCAGGTGGTGCGCGCCACCGTCGGCGGCGTCGGCCGCTGCCTGGTCGTGCACAAGGCCGACGAGGAGGCCACCGGCTGCCCGGAGATCACCTCGGTGCGGCACGGCCGGCTGGGCCGGGTCCGCCGCCGCCCGGAGGTCGGGCTGACCGTCGCCGAGCTGATGCTGGACCGCCCGCTCGGCCTCGGCGACAGCACGGTCTTCGAGTACGAGGTGGAGATCCCGCCCGGCGGCCCGACGCTGGAGTACAGCCGCCGCTTCGCCACCCAGGTGCGCGAGTACGTGCTCCAGGTGCACTTCGACCCGGCCGCCGTCCCGGCGCACTGCGAGCGCTACGACCGCGAGCCGGGCGCCGACGTCGACCACCGCCGCGAGCAGCTGTGGATCGGCGCCTCGGCGAGCGCCCACGTCCTGGCCCCGGACCAGCAGCCGGGCCACATCGGCATCCGGTGGGAGTGGGCGTAGCCCGGCCCACTTCCAAGCCCCCCACCTTCCGCCTTCCCGAGCCCCGTCGGACCGTCAGGTCCGGCGGGCTTTTCGCCTTCCCACCCCCACAGGCCTAACCCCTTCAACACCACGTACTGGTTGACGGATCATCACCTAACTTCTACTCTCATGAGTACCGGTTAGGCATGAGCCCCACCGGAAGCCCCAGCCTCCGGGAGTGACCAGGCATGTCCAGCACCACCCTGCTCCGCACCCTGCAGACCGGCCACGTGGGCCTGAACGTCACCGACCTGGCCCGCTCGATCGACTTCTACCGCGCGGTCCTCGGCCTCCAGGTCACCCACGAGGGCACCGACCCCGAGCGCCGCTTCGCCCTGCTCGGCCGTGACGGCCGCCTGGTGGTGACCCTCTGGCAGCAGAGCGCCGGCACCTTCGCCACCGCGAACCCCGGCCTGCACCACCTCTCCTTCGAGGTCGAGAGCCTCGACGAGGTCCGCGCCACCGAACGGCTGCTGCGCGAACTCGGCGCCGAGTTCGCCTACGACGGCGTCGTCCCGCACAACGAGGGCTCGGCCTCCGGCGGCATCTTCTTCACCGACCCGGACGGCATCCGGCTGGAGGTCTACACCCGCACCGGCGTGGACGAGACCGAGGCCGCCGCACCCACCACCGGCGCCCCGACCTGCGGCTTCTTCTAGACCACCACTGTCCGACCGAGTCCGACCAGCCCCCGGGAGGAGCCGACCATGACCACCATCAGCACGCCGTACCACGCCGGCGAGCGGGCCGCCCAGGCCCGGGCGGGCCGGACCGAGCGGGCCGACCACGCCGGCCGGTCGATCCGCAGCACCATCCCGGCGGTCGCCGCCCGCTTCCTGACCGAGCGGCGGATGCTGGTCGTCGGCGCCGCCGACCCGGAGGGCCGGATCTGGGCCACCCAGCTGGCCGGCCCGGCCGGCTTCCTGCGGGCGGCGGACGAGCGGACGATGTCGGTCGCCGCCCGTCCGGCCGAGGCCGACCCGCTGGCCGAGGCCCTGGACCGCCCGGCCCGGGTCGGCACCATCGCCCTGGACCCGGCCGGGCGGCGCCGGATGCGGCTCAACGGCGGCTCCGTCCCGGACGGCCGGGGCGGGCTGCTGGTCGGCGCCGACGAGGTGGTCTCCAACTGCCCGAAGTACATCCAGCGCCGCACCCCGCTGGACCGCCCGGCCGCCGGCCCGCCCCGGACGGTCGCCGCGGGCCCGCGGCTGACCACCGCACAGCGCCTCCTCGCGGCCACCTCGGACACCTTCTTCATCGCCACCACCGGGCCGGACGGCAGCGTCGACGCCTCCCACCGCGGCGGCTTCCCCGGCTTCCTGGAGGCGGTGGCCCCGGACCGGCTGCGCTGGCCGGAGTACCCCGGCAACAGCATGTTCATGACCCTCGGCAACCTGGAGCTGGACCCGCGGGCCGGCCTGCTGCTGCCCGACTGGGAGACCGGCGGGGCACTGCTGGTCACCGGTGAGGCCCGCACCGACTGGTCGCAGGAGGCCCGGCAGGCCGCCCCGGGCGCCGAGCGGATGGTCGAGCTGGCCGTCACCGGCGTGGTCGAACTCGCCGACGCCACCCCGCTGATCTGGACCGACCCCGAGTACTCGCCCGCCATCCCGCGCTGATCCCGCCTCAGGTTCCCACCGGCACTACCGGCTGCCGCCCCTCCGCGCCACGCCCGGGAGCCGAACGGCTGTCACCCGCGCAGCTCAATCCGCCGCGCCGCACTCCGTCTGTTTTGGGACTTTGGTCCCGATAACACGCGGAGCCGGCCCGGGAAGGCCAGTCCTGTCACGCCATCAGTCCGTCAGGCCGTGACCGGGAAGGACCGCGGGAAAGAGGCGGAGCATGACCGTTACCGACCCCCTGTCCCCGCTCATCGAGTTCGACGAGGTCGAACCGGAGGAGGACTGCATATGCGGGGGCTGCCGTGCCCGCCGCCGCGCCCGGCTGCACGCGGCGCCGGTCCACGAGGGCGGACACGCCGCGGCCCGCAGCATCCGCCGCCGGGCCGCCGTGCTGATGGCCGCCGTCGGCACCGCGATCGGCGGCGGAACGGCCGCCGCCGGCTCGGCCGCCGCGGCCCCCGCCCCCAGCCCCACCCCGGGCGGCAGCAGCACCGCCCAGCCCCCGCAGACCCCCCAGGGCGAGGTCACCGGCCCCTACGGCCAGGCCGCCGACACCGACGACCGCGCCTACGCCACCCCCGGCACCGCCCAGCCGCTCACCCGGGCCCAGATCATCCAGCGCGCGCAGAGCTGGGTCGACCAGCGCGTGCCGTACAGCATGAGCCGCTACTGGTCGGACGGCTACCGCCAGGACTGCTCCGGCTTCGTCTCGATGGCCTGGGGCCTCGGCAGCAGCCAGACCACCTGGACCCTGCCGGACGTCGCCGAACGGATCGGCAAGAACGACCTCCGGCCCGGCGACGTCCTGATCTACAACAACCCGGCCAACCCGCAGGCCGGCTCACACGTGACGATATTCGGCGGCTGGACGGACTCCTCCCGCACCAAGTACGTCGCCTACGAGCAGACCTCCCCCGGCACCAGGAAGCGCTCCACCCCGTACGCGTACTGGAACAACTCCGGCTCCTACGTCCCGTACCGCTACACCGGCCCGTCCGGCGGCAGCACCGACGGCGGCAGCAACGACGGCACCTCCGCGACCGCCTTCCCCGGCGCCGACAAGTTCGGCCCCGGCGCCGACAACGCGTACGTCACCGAGCTCGGCCGGCTGCTGGTGCAGCGCGGCGGCGCCCGCTTCTACACCGAGGGCCCCGGCCCGCGCTGGGGCGAGGCCGACCGCAAGGCCACCCAGGCCTTCCAGCTCGCCCAGGGCTGGCGCGGCGCCGAGGCCGACGGCTACCCGGGCCCGGACACCTGGCGCCGGCTCTTCTCCTGACGCCCCGATCGCCCTGATCGTCCTGAGCACCCCTGACCGTCCCGCCGACGCGCGGTGCCCGACCCGGCGCCGCGCCTCAGCGCTTCCCGGACATCCAGTGGAACAGCCCCATCGCGACGCTGGTCGCCAGGTTGAAGCTGGACACCCCCGGCTGCATCGGCACCGCCACCAGCTGGTCGGCGCGCGCCTTGAGCTCCGCCGACACGCCGTGCCGCTCGGTGCCGAAGGCGAGCAGCGCGTCGTCCGGGAACGGCAGGTCCCGGATGTCCGCGCCCTCCGGGTCCAGGACGTACAGCGGCCCGGCGGGCAGCTGCGGCAGGGTCAGCCGCTCGACGGCGGTGGCGAAGTGCAGGCCCGCGCTGCCGCGCAGCACCGTCGGGTGCCACGGGTCCAGGTCACCGGTGGTCACCACCCCGGTGGCGCCGAACCCGGCCGCCAGCCGGATCACCGCCCCGACGTTGCCCAGGTTGCGCGGGTTCTCCAGCAGCACCACCGGCGCCCGGCGCGGCCGCTCGGCCAGGGCCGCCAGGTTGGCCTCGGGGGAGGGCCGCACGGCCAGCGCGATCACCCCGGTCGGGTGCGGCCGGGGCGCGAGCGTCCGCAGCACCGCCTCCGGCAGCTCCACCGCGAGCCCGTCCAGCGCCGGAACCACGTCCCCGGCCAGCTCGGCGGCCAGCGCCAGCAACGCGACCCGGTCGGCGGTCACCACCCGCCGGACGTCACCGCCGAAGCGCAGCGCGTGCTTCAAGGCGTGGAACCCGTCCAGCAGCACCGCCCCCGGCTCCCGCTCGGCCACCCGCCACGCCCGCACCAGCTCGTCGTCACCCATACCGCCCACTCTCCCACCCTCCCGAGAGCCTCCGTCTAACGAGCCTCCGCGCTCCCCCGCAGGGCCCGTTCCAGATCCCGCAGCGCCTGCCCCACCAGCCGTGTCCCCGCCCGCACCACATCCCGTTGCACCCCCGCCGGCGCCTCCGCCAGCCGTTCCTCCAACCGCTCCTGGGCGTCCCGCATCGCCCCGAACTCCACCGGTCGCCCCGTGAGCAGCGCCCCCGCCGCGAGCGCCGTGGCCAGCCGCAGCTCCTCCGCGTAGTCCCCCGTCCCCGCGACCGGTTCGGCGTCCGCCGCCGGCAGGTGGGCCTCCAGCAGCACCGCCGCCCGCCCGAGGTGGCCGACCGCCGCCCGGGCCCGGTCGATCTGGCGCCGGCTCACCCCGGTCAGCCCGGACTCGTGGCGCCCCGGTTCGGCGTCGGCCCGCTGCATCGCCTGGACCAGTTCGGACCGGGCTTCCCGCGAGTCCAGCAGCGCGCTCCGTACGGCCCGTCCGCGCGGCGCGGACGGCTTCTCGTAGCAGGCGATCACCGCCCCCGCGTAGCGCCCGGCCCCGGCCAGCCATTCGGCGAGCCGTTCCCCGAGGCGGGCGGTCTGCCAGGTCGGGAACAGCGCGTACGTGAGGAGTGCGAGGGACCCGCCGAGCAGGGTGAGCCCGACCCGTTCGACGGCGGTCACCAGCGGGTCGCCCGCCTGCAGTCCGAGCAGGAACACCACGTAGGTCGAGATGCCGACCGTGGTCAGCGCGTACCCGGTCCGGAAGGCGAGGTACGCCCCGCCGATGCAGAGCACGGCGAGCGCGGCCAGCACCCATTCGCCGGGGTGGGCGAGCTGCACCACCAGGGTGGAGACGGCGACCCCGACGACCGTCCCGGCGAGCCGGGCGACGCCCCGGCTGTAGGTCTGCGCGAAGTCCGGCCGCATCACCATCGCGGCGGTCATCGGCGCCCAGTACCCGTGGTGGAACCCGGCGAGCCGGGCCAGCAGGTAGGCGACGGTGACCACCCCGGTGAGCCGGACGGCGTGCTGGAAGATCGCCGAGCGGGGCTGCAGCTGGCGGCGGACGGCCCGCAGCGCGACCGGCAGCATCCGGACGATCGACGGCTTGTGCAGCGCCCCGCCGGCCCCGACCACGGGCGTGGTGATGGTGTCCTCGTCGCTGCGGTCGAGGGTGTCCGCGGCCTTGCGCAGCAGCCCGCCGAGCCGTCGGGCGGAGCGCCGGGCGGCGCCCTGCAGCCGAGGTCCGTCGTCGTCGGGCCGGAACAGGGTGAGCGAGGGCGCGGACCGGGGGAGCCGGACCGGGTCGCCGGTGCGGATCGCCCGCGCGAGGGCGTCCATGGCGTCGGCGGAGGCGGCCAGCACCTCCCGGGCCCGGTCGCGTTCCGGTCCTTCTTCGGGGGCGCCGACCTTGGGGTCGGCGAGCGCGGCGAGGGTGGGCCGGATCCGTTCGGCGATGCCGCGCAGGCCGCGCAGTTCGGGCGGCCGGTGGCGGTCCTGCCAGGGGGTGAGGGCGGCCGCGTGCCGGGCGGTCATGAACGGCTCCGGGTCCACGTGCGCGGTGGGGTCCTGCCGCAATCGGCGCGCGTAGTCCGCGAGTTCGGCGTAGGTGTCGGCGAGGGCGTCGCGTTGGGCGGTCCAACTGCCGATCGGCCAGAGGGTGATGACGGCGGCCTGGGCGACTCCGCCGAGGGCGGCGACCAGCCCGTGGCCGAGCGCGGCGGTGGCGCTGACGGGCAGCTGCACGACGATCAGCATCACCGAGACGGTGTTGGTCGCGACCACCCCGGCGGTGGGTCCGATCGCCCAGGCGAGCCCGGCGCCGAAGGCCCACACCGCGAGCAGGACGGGGAACAGGCCGGGGACCCCGGCGGCCAGGTAGCCGAGGAAGGTGCTGATCCCGAGTCCGGCTCCGGCAGCGACGGCGAGGCTGGCCCGGGGGCGGAAGCTGCGCTGGAAGGTGGCCGAGCCGGCGATGAACGCGCCCATCGCGGCCGAGGTGGCGAGGGCGACTCCGCCGAGTGCGAGCGTCGGGAAGAGCACCAGCGCCACGGCGACCGCCCCGCGCACGGCCCGCTTGGGGTCGGTGAGCGCCCGGTCCAGGGTGAGTCCGGTCCGCGCGGTGTCACGAAGCGCAGCGAACCAGGACATACCGACATCCTAGGGTGCGGGCTCCCGCCGGATCCGACGGGTCCGGATCCGGCTCACTCGCGCCGCCGTCCACAGCAGTGCGCCGGTCGGCAGGAACACCGCGTCCGCCGCGATCATCGCGAGCGAGAACACCGGCAGCCCGAGCACCACCGCGATCCCCGCGTGCTCCAGCATCATGACGGCCAGCAGCACGTTCTTGACCCGCCGGTTGAGCAGCGTGAACGGGAAGGCGACCTGCACGATCACGGTGCCGTACGAGATCAGGAAGACCGGCAGCAGCGCCGAGCCGACCAGCGCGGACAGCCCGGGCCAGGGGGCGAAGTAGTCCAGGTGCAGCGGGTAGTAGAGCGCGGTGCCGTCCTGCCAGCGCGTGCCCTGCACCTTGTACCAGCCGGCCGTGGCGTAGATCAGCACCACCTCGACGGCGATCACCAGCATCGCGCAGTTGTGCACCATGGTGGCCAGCGCGTCGAGCAGGGCCCGCGGCTCGCCGTCCGGCCGCAGCCGCCCGAGCGTCCACCAGGTCCCGGCGACCGCCCAGAGTCCCCAGAACAGCGGCGACCATCCGAGGTGGGGGAAGGTCCGGCTGGTCCAGGTCAGGCTCTCGCCGGAGAAATCGCCGAACTGACAGGCCGCCAGGGCCGCCCCGAGGACGGCCCAGAGCGCCACCCCGGACCACCCGGACCACCCGCCGGACCGCCCGGTCCGCGCCCGCCGGGCGTCCAGCGACCAGACCTCGGCGCAGCGGGTGAAGACCAGGTAGACCGCCATCAGGTGGACGACGTTGTCGCCGCCGTCGCCGAGGAAGACGTCGCGGTTCTGCAGCGACAGCACGGTGACCAGGAACAGCACGGTGCTCGCCCTGGTGCGCCAGCCCAGCAGCACGGCGAGGGCCGCCAGCACCGCCAGGTGGTAGACCAGTTCGAACCAGGGCCGGCCGCCGAACCAGGGCAGCACGGTGAACGCACCGTCATCGCCCAGCAACCGCTCGGCCAGCTCCATCGACCAGGGGGAGCGGTCGCCGTACAGCACCCGCCGGTTGGGCCACTCGCGCAGCAGGTAGGCGAGCCAGACCAGTCCGAACCCGATCCGCACGACCGCGGCCTGATGCCGTCCGAGCACCCGTCCGGTGAAGGCCTCGACGGCCCGTCCGAGCAGCTCGGCCGCCCCCGGCCCGCGCGGCGCCGGCGCGTGCGGCTGCCCGGCACCGGCCTGTCGGGGGATACCGTCGGCCGGTACGACTCCGTCCGACGGCGCCTCCCGCTCCGACGGCGCCGCCGCGTCCGGCCGGGGATCCCGCGCCGACACCTCGTTCATCCGAGCAGCCCCCGGTAGTCCTCGTCCGCCACCGGCCACCACGGCAGCTCCCGTACCTTGGGCGCCGGCGGCGCGGCCTCACCGTTCCAGGCCGGCGGCGGGACGGTGGCGGTGGTCACCCGGAACCGGATCTCCAGGATCCGCTCGCCGTCCGCCTCCCGGCCGATCCGCTGCAGCGCGATCCGCTTCAGGTACTGCTCGGCGAGCTTGCCGCGCGCGTTGGTCGGCGCCTCGTCCTGCGGGTTGTGCGAGCTGTCGTAGAAGTCCCAGGCCCGGCGCAGCAGGTTCTGGTCGACGTGGCTGGGCGCCGGGTTGCCCCGTATCGCGGCGATGTCCCGCGCGGTCAGCCCGGTCCAGTCGCGGGTGGTGGTCGTCCCGCCGGCCGCGACGGTCCGTACCTGGGCGTCCAGGCTGACGTTCTGCTGCAGGGGGTTGGGCGCGAAGAGCTTCCAGTTCTGCTCGAACTCCGGGTACACCACGCCGTCGACCGCGTTCCGGTACTGCCGGGACAGCGAGTTGGCGGGCGCGACGTGCAGGAACACCGCGGCGAGGAACAGCCCGGTGCCGCCGATCAGTGCCACCCCGGCGAGGCCGAGGACGAGCTGCGCGGGCCTCGACCAGGCCCGCCCCCGGGCCGGCCGGTCCGTCGTCTCCGTCATGGCCTCCCCAGCCCGGTCGGCGGGCGGCGCCCGGTCCGGTACCGGCGCACTCGCGCGCCCATCCTGCCCTACCGGGCGACCGGCCCAGGAGGACGGGAGGTGAGGCCTCCTCGGAAGCTCCGGCGCCTCAGAGGACGAAGGCGTCCTGGCCGGTGCTGCTCACCATCGGACGGCCGGCGCCCTCCCAGGCGTACATCCCGCCGTCCACGTTCACCGCGTCACGGCCCTGCTGCACCAGGTACTGGACGACCTGCGCGGAGCGGCCGCCGACCCGGCAGAGCACGTACAGCTTCCCGTCGGGCAGCTCGTCGAGCCGGCCGATCACCTGGCCCAGCGGGATGTGCAGTGCGCCGTCCACGTGGCCGGCGTCCCACTCGTCCTGCTCGCGGACGTCCAGCAGGACGGCGTCGGCGGGCACGGCGGCGGCTTCGGCGGTGGGGATCTGCGCGAACATCGTGTGGCTCTCCTGAGGGGGGTACCTCCCGGCCGAAGGCTGGGGGACGGTCGGGTCCGTGCCATTGTCGCCCACCGGCGCCGGGCCGTGGCTCTCCACCGGGCCGTGGTCCTCCGCCGCCGGGCCGTGGCCGCCGAGCAGCCGCTCCAGCTCGGCCTGCCGGTCGGCGGCCTTGGCCAGCAGTTCCTCGGCGAGCTGCTCGAGCAGCCGGTCCGGGTCCTGCGGGGCGAGGGCGAGCAGCTCGCCCATCGGGGTCTGCTCCAGCCGGACCTGCTCGGTGGCGGTCTCGGCGATCTTGGCGGTCAGCCAGTCCAGCCGGCGGCGCAGCCAGTCCGACCGGTCGGCGGAGTCGAGGGCGGGCGCGGCCTCCGGCGCGGTGGACCACTCGGCGGCCAGGCCCTCCAGCGCGGCGGCGTCCCCGAACGCGTAGGCCTCGTTGACCCGGGCCAGGAAGGCGGCCCGGCGCTGCTGCTCGGCCGGGTCGGTGGTGAGGTCGGGGTGGGCGCGGCGGACCAGCTCGCGGTAGATCCGCTGGGCGTCCTTGCCGGGCCGCACCCGGCTCGGCGCGGCGGGCGGCGGCGGGGCCGCCTCCTCCCCCTGGCCGGACTGCTCCCGCTGCTCCTGCACGGAGTCGAACAGCGCGTCCAGGTCCGGCAGTTCCTCGACCTGCTGCCGTGCCTCGGCGGCCCGGCGCCGGTCCTCGGGCAGTCCGGTGCGGGCCGCGATGGCCTCGGCGACCAGCGCGTCCAGCTCGTCCAGCCGGGCGTAGAGCGGGCCGAGCAGCTGGTGGTGGATCAGGGCGAAGTTGTCGATCTCGACCCGCAGCGTCTGGACGTCCACGTCCATGCTGAGCCAGGCGAGCTCGGCGGCGGCGACCCGCTCCTCCAGCTCCTGCTGCTCCGGGTCCGTCCAGCGGGCGGGGCTCTGCGCGCTCACTTCTCGCCTCTGTCTCGTCCGGCCGGCTGCGTCCTGCGGGTCCGCCGCACGGGCGGTCCGGCCTGCCACCCTACCGCCGCGCGCGAAAGCCCCGTCCGGGTGAACCGGAGGTACGGACCGGCGCGCGCCGCACGACACGCAACCGATACTGATGAATCTCCCCGTTTCGGTATCAAGCCCGGCCCGGTCCGTGCTTCGCTGTTATCCGCACAGCGAGCCTTCCTCCGGAGAGACGGCCGCCTCCAGGCGTGGCGGCCAGGCGGGAGCAGAGCGAATCCATGGTGGCCGAGTCCAACTCCACACCGCGTCCGGCGGCCGACGGGACCGAACCGGGCGACCACCCGACGGGCGTGGCCGCCCTGGTCCGGCTCGCCCTCGTGCTGGTCGACCGGTCCGGCCGGATCGCGCAGTGGGGCCGGGCCGCCGAGGAGCTGTTCGGACACCGCGCCGAGGTCGCCCACGACCGCCCCGCCTCCGGACTGCTGCCCGCTGTGGAGTCCCGGGCGCTCGGCCGGTGCTCCGTCCGCCGCGCCTGCGACGCGTTCGACACCCTCGCCGAGCTGACCGCCGCCGGCCGTCCCTGGGCCGGCCGGCTGACCGTCACCGACCGCGAGGAGCACCAGCGCGACGTGCTCTGGTGGGCCTACCCGCTGCCCGGCCCGTCCGGCGGGCTGCTCGCGCTGGCCGCCGACGCCCGCCCGCTGCGCACCACCGGCCCCCGGCTCGCGCTCGGCGAGCGGCTACTGCCGTTCGCCGCCACGCCCGCCGCCCGGGGCGGCTTCCACGGGCTGACCGCAGCGCTCACCCCACCCGGCGACCGGGTGCCCGAGCCGCTGGCCCGGCTGCTGCCCGCCGGCCACCGCACGGCGATGGCGACCGCGATCGGACTCGGTGGACTGCCCGCCCTGCGGCTGGACGCGGTCACCGTGCTGCCGGTGCTGCCCGCCGACGCGCAGACCGGGACGGCGCACGCGGCCGCCGGTCTCGGCCGCCGCTACCCGACGCCGCAGCAGCGCGTCTCCCGGGTCGGCCCGCCGCCGCAGCCCGAGCAGACCGCGCCCGGCCGCCGTTCGCCCGCCCCGCTGCCCGTCCAGCGCGAGGCAGCGCAGCGCGAGGCCACCGAGCTCCCCGTCCCCCAGCCCGTCGCCGCCGTCAGCGGCGCCCCGGCGGGCGGCGGCCCGTCCGTCCCTCCCCCAGCCTCCGGCCGGGAGGTACCCCCACCCACCGGAGGAGGAGCCGCCATCGACCGAGCCGCCGTCGAGTCGTCCGCCAAGGGCCACCCGCCGCTCCGCGCCGACCAGGCCCCGCCCGCCGCCGTGCCCGTCCCGGTCCCCGCCCCCGCGAGCCCCGAGGTCCCGCCGCCCGGCCGGCTCAGCCCCTTCCTCACCAACGGGCAGGCCGGCGAGCAGCTGGCCCTGCTGAACGAGGTCGGCGGCAAGGTCGGCACCACCCTGGACCTCGGCTTCACCGCCCACGAGCTGTGCCACGTGCTGGTCCCCCGGGTCGCCGACTTCGCCTGCGTGGACCTGGTCGACGGGCTGATCTCGGACTCCGAGCTGCCGGTCGGCCGCCCGGACGACGCCACCATGCTGCGCCGGGTCGCCCTGGTCTACAACGAGACCGGCGGCGCCTGGGACCACGTGCTCACCGAGGGCTCGCTGGTCAGCATGCCCCGCCGCACCCCGCCCGGGATGGCCCTGCAGCTGAACCAGCCGGTGCTGGTCCCGGTGATCAGCGCGGACGTCGCGGTCGACTACGCGATCGCGCTCGGCGGCGCCCGGCTGGCCCCGGTGGTCTCCGGCCGTTCGATGCTGGTCGTCCCGCTCTCCGCCCGGGGCACCGTGCTGGGCATCCTCAAGCTGCTCCGGCTGCCCGACCGCGCCCCCTTCGACGAGAGCGACGCCGCGACCCTCAAGGAACTGGCCGTCCGCGCCGCACTGTCGCTGGACAACGCCCGGCTGCACCGCGCCGAGGCGAGGGTCGCCACCACCCTGCAGCGCTCGATGATCCCGACCCGCCCGCCTCAGATCCCCGGCGTGCAGATCGCCCACCGCTACCTGCCGGGCGACCCCAAGGCCGAGGTCGGCGGGGACTGGTTCGACGCGATCCAGCTGCCCGGCAGCCGGGTCGCCCTGGTGGTCGGCGACGTGATGGGCCACGGCATCCACTCGGCCGCCGCGATGGGCCGCTTCCGCACCGCCATGCAGACCCTCGCCGCCCTGGACCTGCCGCCCGGCCAGCTGCTGCGCCACCTGGACAACCTGGCCCACAAGCTCGGCGACGACCACCTCGCGACCTGCCTGTACGCGGTCTACGACCCGATCAACCGGACCTGCGAGCTGGCCAGCGCCGGCCACGTCCCGCCCGTCCTGGTGCACCCGGACGGCACCGGCGAACTGTTGGAGATCCCGGCGGGCGCGCCGATCGGCGTCGGCGGGGTGCCGTTCGTCGCCAAGACCATCGACGTCTCGGACGGCTCGATGCTGGTGCTGTGCACCGACGGCCTGGTCGAGGTCCGGGGCGGGGACATAGGGGCGGGCCTCGCCGCGCTCTGCGGCAACCTGATCGACCCGCAGCAGAGCCCCGAGCAGGCCTGCGACGAGGTGCTGCGCCGACTGCACACCGACGACCGCAAGGACGACGTCGCCCTGCTGGTGGCCCGCTTCGACGGGGTCGCCCCGTCCGAGGTCGCCACCTGGGACCTCACGGTGGACCACCGTGAGGTGCGCCGGGCCCGGTCACTGGTCCGCGAGCAGCTGGCCGCCTGGCACTTGGAGGCCCTCAGCGACACCACCGAGCTGCTGGTCAGCGAGCTGGTGACGAACGCCGTCCGGGTCGCCCGGGACCGGGTCCAGCTCCAGCTGATCCGGGTGGACAAGCTGCTGGTCGAGGTCAGCGACGACAACCACAACCTGCCCTCGCTGGAGCCGGCCGAACAGCTCGGCGAGACCGGCCGCGGCCTCACCCTGGTCACCAAGCTCGCCGAACGCTGGGGCACCGCCCGCAAGGCGGTGGGCAAGGTGGTCTGGTTCGAACTGGCCCTCCCACACGCCTGACGGCCTCCCCACCCTTGAGGCGAGCGGGCGAGTCCCCGTCCCCAGACACCCTTGAGGCGAGCGGGCGAGTCCCCGCCCCGAACCGAAGGGGCGCGCCGGTGCCGAAAGGGAGAAGCGAGGAGGCCCGAGGAACGAGGGCCTTGGAGCGCCGACCGTCGGCACCGGGTCAGAGCGCCCCGGAGGCGAGCGGGCGAGTAACTGGGCGCCCCGGAGGCGAGCGGGCGAGTAACTGGGCGCCCCGGAGGCGAGCGGGCGAATCAGGGAATAACGGCCCCGGCCGACCGGCGCCGCCGGGCTTCCACGGCGACCTCCCGCGAGGCGGCCGCGGCCACCGAGGTGGCGGCGCCGACCCCGGCCAGTACCCGAGGCCAGAAGTCCCCGAAGACCTCGACCGCGACGGCGATCAGCAGCGCGGTGATCACCGCGACCACGTGCTCCAGGCCCGCCAGGTTCGGCAGTATGACCGCCTCGCCGACCATCACGGCCACCACCAGGCCGGCCGTGAACCAGGCCCGGCACCGGAAGGCGATGCAGATCGCCAGCGCCACCACCGCGGCCGACGGCCCGGTGTCCCGCACGTAGGCGACCCACTTCGGGAAGCCGAACAGGTGGCCCGGCCCGACCGCCACGCCGACCCGGGCGAACAACGTGCCCGCCAGGGTGCAGGCGTAGGCGACCACCAGGGTCATCCGCCGGCCGAGCACGATCTCGGCGATCGCGAAGACCACGAACACCTGGGCCAGCGCCCCCCAGACCGGCAGGTCCAGCGCCGGAACGTACAGCGACAGCGGGGTCCGCAGCAGCGAGACCTCCAGCGGCAACGCCGCCCGCACCACCCCGATGTGGCTGACGAAGTGCTCACCGCCCGGCAGGTGCTGGACGATGCTGAACAGCAGGATCAGAAACGTCGCCAGCGTGGCCAGCGGAACAGCGGCGAACTTCTTTCGCGCCACCGTGTTCCGAACCGTCACGAACAACGTTCCCCACTCGGCGACAGCGGCCGTTCTGGCTAGCGCCAGCGGCCCCTTTCGCACGCCCCCCGCGTGGGTCCTGTGAATCACAACCGTTTCTCCGAATCCCCGAACCTTCTACTACTCCAACATTAGAAGCCTGTTAACAATGGGCACATCGGCAGGGATGGGGATAAGGGTCATCCTCAGGGGGGAGAGCGATCCCCCCTCCGGACCCCCATCCGGCTACCGGCCCCCTCCGCCCCCCGACGGAGGGCTACCCCTTCCCGTCCCGGGCCGCCACCGGGACTCGGGGCGCCACCACGGGTGCCCCGGCGTGCCGGCGTCGGAACAGGGCGGGCAGGCTCGGCGCGACGATGAAACCCTCGGCGCGCGCGCTCGCGATGCCGATCCGCGGAATCTCGCTGCTCTTCTCGAACAGCAGGTAACGCGGCTCCCAGATCGGCCGGTACTTGGCATTCGCCCGGTACAGCGACTCGATCTGCCACCAGCGCGAGAAGAAACCCAGGGTGGAGCGCCACAGCCGCAACACCGGTCCGGCGCCCAGGCGCGAACCGCGCTCGAAAACGGACCGGAACATCGCGAAGTTCAACGACACCCGCTTCAGCCCGACCTCCTCGGCGCGCTGCAGCAGCTCGATCACCATGAACTCCATCAGGCCGTTCTCGGTGTCGCGGGCCCGGCGCATCAGGTCCAGCGAGAGCCCGTCCGGGCCCCACGGGACGAAGCTCAGCAGCGCCTTCAGCTCGCCCTCGCCGTCACTGCACTCCAGCATCACGCAGCGGCCGTCGCCGGGGTCGCCGAGCCGGCCGAGCGCCATCGAGAAGCCGCGCTCGGTCGCCCCGTCGCGCCACTCGTCGGCCTTGGCCACCAGCTCGGCCATCTCGGTCTCCGAGATGTCCTCGTGGCGGCGGATCCGCACCGTGTACCCGGCCCGCTTGACCCGGTTGTACGCCTGCCGGACCACCCGCATCGCGCGGCCGTCCAGCGAGAACTCGTCCAGCTCGACGATCGCCTCGTCGCCCAGCTCCAGCGCGTCCAGCCCGTGCCGGGCGTAGATCACTCCGGCCTCCTCGGAGGCGCCCATCACGGCCGGCGCCCAGGCGTGCTCGCGGGCTTCGGACAGCCAGGCGTCGATCGCGCCCGGCCAGGCCTCCGGGTCGCCGATCGGGTCGCCCGAGGCGAGCGAGACGCCGCCGATCACCCGGTAGGTGACCGCCGCCTTGCCGCTGGGGGAGAAGATCACCGCCTTGTCCCGGCGCAGCGCGAAGTAGCCGAGCGAGTCCCGCTCGCCCTGCTTCTCCAGGAGTCCGCGCAGCTTCGCCTCGTCCTCCGGGTTGAGCAGCTCGGTGCCCCGCGGGCTGCGGAAGGCCACGTACAGCACCAGCAGGAAGAGCGCCCCGCCCATCGCGTTGATCGCGGCGTTCACCCAGGTCGGCGCGGCGATGACCGAGCGCAGGTGCTCGGACGGGGTGATGGTGATCATCCGGCCGACCGAGTACCGGAAGAGGTCCCAGAAGCCCGCGCCGGTCAGCTCGTTGGTCAGCCAGACCAGCAGCGCGCCGACCCCGCCGCCGAACACCAGCCCGCCGACGAAGGTGGCCGCCGCGGTCTTCGGGTTGGAGCTGTCGCCCTTGGACGTGAACTCCTTGCGCCCGATCAGCAGCGCCAGCACGAACAGGCAGGTCAGGATGGTGGAGAAGTAGTTGAGCGGGTGCTCGTGGAACCGCTCGTCCGGCAGCACCATGAGCGCCAGGTAGAGCAGTGCGAACAGGCCGCCGAGCGCCGCGTTGAAGATCCACGCGGCCCGCTTGCGCCGCCGCATCGCGACGGCGAGGAAGATCGACAGCACCGCGCTGGCCAGGCCCGAGGTCATCAGGTACGGGGTGAAGTACTCACCCTCGTTGTGCTCGCTGACCTGGTTGCGGAAGGGCACCAGCAGCACTGTCGCGACGTTCAGCAGGGCGATCAGCCGCAGGTACCAGACCGAGGCCACGGCGGCCCGCGGGCGCCAGCGGTCGAGCACGCCGACGGGCCGGGGCCCGGGTGACGTGGCGGACGGCTCCGACTTCACAGTGGACGACACAGCTCAATTCCAAACGATCAGATGGTGGGGCGCATCCGCGTACGGCCCGGCGGCGGGCGCCCGCACGGGCCCGACGGACTGACCGGCGACACCCGTCCGACCGTCCGCCCAGGTGAGGGAGTGGGCCGGAAAGGCTCAGCCAACTCCATGGTTCCCCACCAAGCCTGAGAATTACGTGAACCGGGTAGCGGATTCCCACCCCCGCCGAACGGCGGGGGTCACCACCCCCCGGGCGTTCGGCGCCCCGCCCCGGCTACCCCTACCCTCGGAAACGACCCACGCGGACCGCCCCCACCCGGCCGCCCGAACCGAGGAGGCACCAATCACCACCACCCGCGTGCTGATCGTCGACGACGAGATCCTGGTCCGCTCCGGCCTCGGTCTGATCGTCGGTTCCGCCCCCGACCTGGAGGTGGTCGGCGACTGCTCCGGCGGCCAGGCCGAGGAGCACGTCCAGCGCCTGCGCCCGCACGTGGTGCTGCTCGACATCCGGATGCCCGACCTGGACGGCATCTCGGTGCTGCGCCGGCTGCGCGCCCTGCCCGACCCGCCCGCTGTGGCGATGCTCACCACCTTCGACACCGACGAGTACATCGGCACCGCGCTGCGGGCCGGCGCCGTGGGCTTCCTGCTCAAGGACACCGCCCCCGAGCAGCTGGTGCACGCCGTCCGGGTGCTCGCGGCCGGCGGCAACATCCTCTCCCCCACCGTCACCCGCACCGTGATCGGAGGCTACGTGGACGGCGGCGGCCCGGACGCCGAGGCCACCTCACTGGCCCGCACCCTCACCAGCCGGGAGCTCGACGTGCTCGCGCTGCTCGGCGAGGGCCTGTCCAACGCCGAGATCGCCGACCGCCTCTTCCTCGGCACCGGCACCGTCAAGGACCACATCAGCGCGATCCTCGGCAAACTCGGCGCCGCCAACCGGGTGCAGGCCGCGGTCCTCGCCCACCGGGCCGGCCTGGTCCGGCCCAAGCCCGGCGACGGAGCATGACGACCGCCGACCAGCTGCCGTCCGGACGGCTGCCGGCCTGGTGCACCGCCCCCTGGCTGATGCTGCTGCTGCCCGTCCTGTACTCCCTGCTGGACGCCGCCCTGGTCGCCCGGGACGCCACCTGGTGGCAGGTGACCCTCTCCACGCTGGCCGCCGTCGCGCTGTTCTGGCGCCGCCGCTTCCCGGTCGTGGTGCTGCTGCTCACCATGCCCGGCAGCTGGGTGGACGAGATCTGGCTGGCCCCGATCACCGCCGTCTACACGGTGGCCGCCGAACGTCCCCGCCCGCGGTTCGTGATCCCCTGCGGTGTCCTCTTCACCCTGGTCGAGTTCTTCCACTGGCCGCTGCCCGACAACATCTTCAACCTGAGCCGGGCCACCGCCCTCGACGCCATCCAGGCCGTGATGCTGGCCGCCGGCCCGACCGCCACCGGCCTGCTCTCCCGCACCCGGCGGGAGCTGGCCGCCCGCCTGGACGAGCTGACCCGCGGCCAGGAGCGGGAGAGCCGGCTGCTGGCCGAGCGGGTGCTGATCACCGAGCGCGGCCGGCTCGCCCGGGAGATGCACGACGTGGTTTCGCACCAGGTCAGCCTGATCAGCATCCAGGCCGGCGCGCTCCAGGTCAGCTCCACCGACCCGGCCGCCGTGACCACCGCCCGCACCATCCGCGAACTGTCCGTTCGGACCCTGGACGAGCTGCGCCAGATGGTCGGGGTGCTGCGCGGCACGAGCGGCCGGCTGCCGGACGCCCCGCTCGCCCCGCAGCCCCGGCTGGCCGACCTGCCCCGGCTGATCGAGGAGAGCGGCCTGGCCGCCGTCGCCGAGCTGAACCCCGGCGGCTCGTGGCCGGAGGCGGTGCAGCGGGCCGCCTACCGCACCGTGCAGGAGGCGCTGACCAACATCACCAAGTACGCCCCGGAGGCGCGGGTGCACGTGAAGGTCCGGGCGAAGGGCAGCCTGCTGCGGGTCGAGGTGCGCAACGACGCCCCGCCGGTCCACCCGGCCGAGCCCCTCCCGGGCGGCGGCCACGGCCTGGTCGGTCTGCGCGAGCGCGCCCAGCTGCTGGGCGGTACCCTCACCGCCGGCCCCACCCGGGACGGCGGTTTCGAGGTCCGCGCCGAGCTGCCCGCCACCCGTTCCTGAGCCACCGTGCCCCGCTCCGACAAGGACCGGTGGGACGACAAAAAAGCCCCGCAGATCCGTAGATCTGCGGGGCTTCGCTGTGCGCGAGGGGGGAGTTGAACCCCCACGCCCTTTCGGGCACTGGAACCTGAATCCAGCGCGTCTGCCTATTCCGCCACCCGCGCATGGGTGTTGTCCTCGTTGCCGACCGATCTTCCGAACCGCTCGGTACCATGAGGCCTTCGCGCTTCCTTGGACCGGCCTCCCTTCCGGGCGGCCCTTCCGACGTGGAAAACATTAGCACGACCTGCGGGGCTGCTCCGAATCGGTTCACCGACGAGACCGACCGCATCCGAACGGACGTACGCCGAACGCGTGCGCGAGGGAGGGGCGGCCGCTCCGACGGGCACACCTGGCGTGCCGTACCCGGAATGCGTCACCCTGTGTGTCCGAGCCCACCCCCGGGCACCACACGGTCCGGGAACCGTACGGAAGGGCCCGGCGTGGATACGATCAGTACGGAAGTACCGCAAGTAGGCACGGCCGGTTCGCGGGCGGGATCCGGTCGGCAGGCAGGCGAACGAACCCTGGAAGGGGGTGCCCCATGGGAGTGCTGAAGAAGTTCGAGCAGCGACTTGAGGGTCTCGTCAACGGCACCTTCGCCAAGGTGTTCAAGTCCGAGGTCCAGCCCGTGGAGATCGCCGGTGCGCTGCAGCGCGAGTGCGACAACAACGCGAGCATCTGGAACCGCGATCGCACCGTCGTGCCGAACGACTTCATCGTCGAGCTGAGCCCGCACGACCACGAGCGCCTCAGCCCCTACTCCGGGCAGCTCGGCACCGAGCTGGCCGGCATGGTCCGCGAGTACGCGGAGGCCCAGCGGTACACCTTCCTCGGCCCGCTCCAGGTGAACCTGGAGAAGGCCGACGACCTCGACACCGGCCTGTACCGGGTGCGCAGTCGGACCCTCGCCGCCGAGGAGCCCCAGCAGTACTCCCCGCCGCAGCCCGGCTACGACCGCCCGCCGGCCGCCCCGGCCCCCGGCGCACCGTGGCAGCAGCCCGGCGCCGGCCAGTACAGCGCGCCCCCGCCGCCGGCCACGCCCCCCGCGATGCCCCCGGGCCCGCCCGCGCCCGCCGGCGGCAACGTCCGCAACCTCCCCGGCGCCGGCCACGGCGGCACCTCGGTCCGCCGCTGGGTCGAGGTGAACGGCGCCCGCCACCAGATCACCGGCTCGGCCTGCGTGCTCGGCCGCTCCACCGAGGCCGACGTGCGGGTCGACGACCCCGGGGTCTCCCGCAAGCACGCCGAGATCCGGCCCGGCAGCCCTTCGATGGTGGTCGACCTGGGGTCCACCAACGGCATCGTGGTGGACGGACAGCACACCCAGCGCGCTACGCTCCGCGACGGCTCGCGAATCGTCGTGGGCTCCACCACCATCGTCTACCGGCAGGTCGAAGGGTAGTGTCCGAATTGTTCGCGCGCCTCGCTCACCGACTGGCGGGACGGTCATGTCAGAACTGACCCTCACGGTCATGCGGCTGGGATTCCTGGCCGTTCTGTGGCTGTTCGTCATCGTCGCTATCCAGGTGATCCGCAGCGACCTCTTCGGCACCAAGGTGAACCCGCGCTCCTCCCGTCGCGGCGCGTCCGCCACGGCAGGCGGCGGTGCACCCGCCCAGGCCGCGGGTCGCCCCACGCCTGCGCCGGCCGCTGCCGCCGCTGCCGCGTCGGCGGCGACCGTGGCCCAGCCCGGCGGCGGACGCCGTCGCGGCGCCCCGAGCCAGCTCGTCGTGGTGCAGGGCTCGCTGGCCGGCACCACCGTGGCGCTGCAGGGCCAGACCATCACGCTCGGCCGCGCACACGACTCCACCATCGTGCTGGACGACGACTTCGCGTCCTCCCGGCATGCCAGGATCTATCCGGATCAGACTGGGCAGTGGACGGTCGAGGATCTAGGCTCCACCAACGGCACCTATCTGGACCGGCAGCGCCTGACCGCGCCCACCCCGCTCCAGCCGGGCACGCCGATCCGTATCGGCAGGACCGTCATCGAACTGCGGAAGTAGTAGCGCATGAGGGACAGCATCCCGTCCATGACCCAGAGGGGGGCACAGGTCGCATGACCCTGGTGCTGCGCTTCGCCGCCGGCTCCCACAAGGGACTGATCCGGGAGGGGAACGAGGACTCCGGCTACGCCGGGCCGCGGCTGCTGGCCGTGGCCGACGGCATGGGCGGCGCCGCGGCCGGTGAGGTCGCTTCCTCCGAGGTGCTCGGCTCGATCGTCCGGCTGGACGAGGACGTGCCGGGCGCCGACCTGCTGACCCTGCTGGGCGACGCCGTCCAGGGCGCCAACGACCGGCTTCGGCAGATGGTCGAGGAGGACCCGCAGCTCGAGGGCATGGGCTGCACGCTGACCGCCATGCTCTGGACGGGCCAGCGGATGGGCATGGTGCACGTCGGCGACTCCCGCGCCTACCTGCTGCGCGACGGTTCGCTGGTGCAGATCACCCAGGACCACACCTGGGTGCAGCGCCTGGTCGACGAGGGCCGGATCACGCCCGAGGAGGCCGAGACCCACCCGCAGCGCTCGCTGCTGATGCGGGCGCTGGACGGCCGCGGCCAGGTCGAGCCCGACCTGTCGATCCGCGAGGTCCGGGCCGGCGACCGCTACCTGATCTGCTCCGACGGCCTCTCCGGCCCGGTCAGCCACCAGACCCTCCAGGACACCCTCGGCAGCTTCTACTCGCCCGAGCAGACCGTGCAGGAGCTGATCCAGCTCGCGCTGCGCGGCGGCGGTCCGGACAACATCACCTGCATCGTGGCGGACGTCATCGACGTCGGCGCCACGGACACCATGAGCGGCCAGTTCAACGACGTCCCGGTGGTGGTCGGCGCGGTCGCCGACGCCCCGCCGTCCTCGGCCGCCGCCGACCGCTCGATCGCGGACACCCCGGCCGGCCGCGCGGCGGGCCTCGGCCGCGGCCCGCAGGGCGCCTTCGGCCCGGCCGAGGGCTACGAGGCCGGCCACGACCCGTCGGCCGGCTTCGGCCCCGCCGAGGGCTACCAGGGCGCGTACGGCTCCGCCGAGCCCTCGGTGTACGGCACCGAGGACTTCGACGAGGAGAAGCCCCCGAAGCGCAAGCGCAAGGGCCTGACCGCCTCGGTGGCCGCCCTGGTCACGCTCGGCCTGCTCGGCGGCGCCGGCTACTTCGGCTACCAGTGGACCCAGGACCAGTACTACATCGGCGAGGACGGCGACCACGTCGCGGTCTACCAGGGCATCAACCAGAGCCTGGCCGGCCTGAGCCTGTCCTCGGTGCACGACTCGTACAGCGGCATCCAGCTCAAGTGGCTGCCGCAGGACCAGCGCGCCCACGTGAACAAGACCATCTCGGTCAGCAGCCTGAACGACGCGCAGACGACCGTCCAGGAGCTCGACGGCTGGGTCCAGCTCTGCCAGCGGGCCGCCAAGGCGGCGGCACCGGCGCAGGGCACCCAGGCGACGCAGGCCACCCATGCCGCGTTCCTGGCGACCACGCCGACCCCGGGCGAGAAGAACCGCGGCCCGGCCGCGGCGGCCCCGACCGCCGCGCCCTCGACCACGCCGACCCCGACGGCCCCGGGCACGACCCCCCCGAGCACGCCCACGCCGGGCGCGACCGCGCCCGCACCGAACGCCACTCCTCCGGCGGCCGGCGCGCAGGGCGACCAGAACCCGCTGACCGAAGACGAACTCAGCCGGGCCAACTCTTGCCCGAAGCAGTGACGTCCGTGATCCGACATAGGACCGCCCCGAGCGGGCTTGCCGGCCGTCAGGGAGCGGTCACCACGTGAGCAGCTACAACCTGAGCGAAGACAGCGAGCGGTCCGGTCGGCGCCGGGCGTCGGCCGAGCGGGCCGTCCCCCGTCGACGGGGCAACACCACCATCTCCCCGCAGGAGGCGCCGAACCGGCGCAACACCGAGCTGGCCCTGCTGCTCTTCGCGGTACTGCTGCCGGTCCTCGCGTACGCCAACGTCGGCCTGGCGATGGACTCCAAGCTGCCCGCGGGCATGCTCGGCTACGGGCTCGGCATGGGCGCCCTGGCGCTGGTCGCGCACCTGCTGGTGCGCCGCTTCGCGCCGTACGCGGACCCGCTGATGCTGCCGATCGCCACCCTGCTGAACGGCCTCGGGGTGGTGATGATCTGGCGGCTGGACAAGGCCGGGAAGCTGCTCAGGGGCAACTATCCGGCGGCCGAGAACCAGCTGATGTGGTCGGGCCTCGGGATCGCCGGCTTCATCGCGGTGATGGTCCTGCTGAAGGACCACCGGGTGCTCCAGCGCTACACCTACATCTCGATGGTGGTGGCCCTGGTCCTGCTCGCCGCGCCGGCCTTCTTCCCGTCCCGGGACGAGGACTTCGGCGCCAAGATCTGGATCCGGATGGGCAGCTTCTCCATCCAGCCCGGCGAGTTCGCCAAGATCATCCTGACGGTGTTCTTCGCCGGCTACCTGATGGTCAAGCGGGACGCCCTGGCGCTGGCCAGCCGCCGCTTCATGGGCCTGTACCTGCCGCGCGGCCGCGACCTCGGCCCGATCGTCGTGATCTGGCTGCTCAGCCTGCTGATCCTGATCTTCGAGAACGACCTGGGCACGTCCTTCCTGTTCTTCGGCCTGTTCGTGGTGATGCTCTACGTCGCCACCGAGCGGACCAGCTGGATCCTGTTCGGCCTGCTGATGTCGGTCGGCGGCGCGGTGGCGGTCGCCTCGACCGCCGACCACGTGAAGGTCCGCATCAACGCCTGGCTCGACCCGATGGCCGCCTTCGGCCCGCACCCGCCGAAGGGCGCCACCGAGCAGATCGGCCAGTCGCTGATGGCGCTCGGCTCCGGCGGGGTCACCGGCTCGGGCCTGGGCCAGGGCCGCTCCTGGCTGATCGCCTTCGCCGCCAAGAGCGACTTCATCCTGGGTTCCTTCGGCGAGGAGCTCGGGCTCACCGGCCTGATGGCGATCTTCCTGCTGTACGCCCTGCTGGTCCAGCGCGGCCTGCGCACCGCGATCGCCGCCCGCGACCCCTTCGGCAAGCTGTTCGCCGTCGGCCTCGCCTCGGCGATGGCGATCCAGGTGTTCGTGGTGGCCGGCGGTGTCACCGGGCTGATCCCGCTCACCGGTATGACCATGCCGTTCCTCGCTCAGGGCGGTTCGTCCGTGGTCGCCAACTGGGCGCTGGTCGCGATCCTGCTGAAGATCAGCGACAGCGCCCGCCGACCCGGGGCCGAACCGGCCCCGGCCACCGAGGGCCAGGGAGGACCCGCCCGATGAACAAGCCGATCCGCCGGGTCTCGATCTTCTGCCTTGTGCTGATCCTGGCCCTGATGGTGCGCACCAACTGGGTCCAGGGCGTCCAGGCCGAGTCCTGGGCGAACGACAAGAACAACAAGCGCCAGGTGTACGACCGCTACGCCCACCCGCGCGGCAACATCATCGTCAGCGGCCAGCCGGTCACGAAGTCCGACTTCGTCAACGGCCTGCGCTACAAGTACAAGCGCTCCTGGGTCGACGCCCCGATGTACGCCCCGGTGACCGGCTACTCCTCCCAGGTCTTCGGCTCCAGCCAGCTGGAGAACCTGGAGGAGGGCATCCTTTCCGGGACCGACGACCGGCTGTTCTTCCGCAACACCCTGGACATGCTGACCGGTGAGCAGAAGCGCGGCGGCGATGTCCTCACCACCATCGACGCCAAGGTCCAGAAGGCCGCCTACGACGGCCTGGGCAACAAGAAGGGCGCGGCGGTCGCGATCGACCCGAAGACCGGCGCGATCCTGGCGCTGGTCTCCACCCCGTCCTACGACCCGGGGACCTTCTCCGGCAGCGACTCGGCCGACTCCAAGGCCTGGACGGACCTCAACGCGGACCCGAACAAGCCGATGCTCAACCGGGCGCTGAAGGAGACCTATCCGCCCGGCTCGACCTTCAAGCTGGTCACCGCGACCGCGGCGTTCGAGAACGGCCTCTACCAGAACGTCGACGACACCACGTCGACCCCGGAGCCGTACACGCTGCCCAACACCACCACGCAGCTGAAGAACGAGAGCCCCAACGAGCGCTGCGAGAACGCCACCGTCAAGTCCGGGATGGACCAGTCCTGCAACACGGTCTTCGCCAAGATGGGCGCCGACCTGGGCAAGGAGAAGATGCGGGCGCAGGCCGAGAAGTTCGGCTTCAACAGCACCGTCGACACCCCGGTCCGCTCGGAGAAGAGCATCTTCCCGGACAGCGCCAGCCTGGACGGCACCGCCCAGGACTCGATCGGGCAGCACGACACCCGCGCCACCCCGCTGCAGATGGCCATGGTCTCCGCCGCGATCGCCAACAACGGCAGCCTGATGCAGCCGTACCTGGTCGACCAGGAGCGCTCGGCCTCGCTGACCACCATCTCCAAGCACACCGAGAAGCAGTTCTCCCAGGCGATGAGCCCGGCCACCGCGCAGAAGATGCAGGACCTGATGGTCTCGGTGGTCGAGAGCGGCACCGGCACCAACGCCAAGATCCCCGGTCTGCAGGTCGGCGGCAAGACCGGCACCGCGCAGCACGGCGAGGACAACGCCGGACTGCCCTTCGCCTGGTTCACCTCGTGGGCCAAGGCCTCGGACGGCCGGTCGGTCGCGGTCGCGGTGGTCGTCGAGGACGGCTCCCAGAACCGCGACGGCATCAGCGGCGGGCGGCTCGCGGCCCCGATCGCCAAGGCGGTGATGCAGGCCGCACTCGGCAAGTAGCGAGCCGGGTCGCGGGTGAGGGGAATGTCACGATCGGCACCCCCGTCCGGATACCGGTCTGATATCGGCCGACGGCTGACTCCGGTCCGATGGGGTGCGACCGGTAGCGTATCCGCCAGCAGCGGGTGTGCCCGTTGCCGCCCGCGAGGCACCGAACGGCCCGGCCGGAGAACCGGTAGCGGACCGCGCGGCGTCACCCAGAGCGTGCGGGGACACCTACGTCACAACCTCACCGGCGGGTGAGGGAGAGGGTCGGAACTATGGAAGAGCCTCGTCGCCTAGGCGGCAGGTACGAGCTCGGCGGCGTCCTCGGACGCGGCGGCATGGCCGAGGTTTACCTCGCCCATGACACCCGGCTCGGCCGTTCCGTCGCAGTGAAGACGCTCCGGGCCGACATGGCCCGGGATCCGTCGTTCCAGGCCCGCTTCCGCCGCGAGGCACAGTCGGCGGCGTCCTTGAACCACCCCGCGATCGTCGCCGTGTACGACACGGGCGAGGACTACATCGACGGCATCTCCATCCCGTACATCGTGATGGAGTACGTCGAGGGGTCCACGCTGCGCGAGCTGCTGCACTCCGGCCGCCGGCTGCTGCCCGAGCGGGCGCTGGAGATGACCATCGGCATCCTCCAGGCCCTGGAGTACTCGCACCGGGCCGGCATCGTGCACCGCGACATCAAGCCCGCCAACGTGATGCTGACCCGGCAGGGCAACGTCAAGGTGATGGACTTCGGCATCGCCCGCGCGATGGGCGACGCCGGGATGACCATGACGCAGACCTCTGCCGTCATCGGCACCGCCCAGTACCTCTCCCCCGAGCAGGCCAAGGGCGAGCAGGTCGACGCCCGCTCCGACCTCTACTCCACCGGCTGCCTGCTCTACGAGCTGCTGACCGTCCGGCCGCCGTTCGTCGGCGACTCGCCGGTCGCGGTGGCCTACCAGCACGTCCGGGAGGAGCCGCAGCCGCCGTCGGTCTTCGACCCCGAGGTGCGCCCCGAGATCGACGCGATCGTGCTGAAGGCGCTCGCCAAGGACCGCGACTACCGCTACCAGAGCGCCGACGAGATGCGCGACGACATCGAGCGCTTCCTCGACGGCCTGCCGGTGGCGGCCGCCCAGCAGGCCGCGTACGGCATGGGCGCCGGCTACGGCTACGACCAGAACGGCTACCCGCAGCAGCACGACCCGTACGGCCAGACCAACATGCTGCCGCAGCAGCCCGGCGGCGGCCCGACCACCGTCCTGCCGCAGGCCGGCGGGCAGCCCGGCTACGGGCAGGGCGGCTACCAGGACGACGGCTACGGCCAGACCCACGGCGGCGGCGCGGGCGGCGACGACGGCTACGGCCAGGGCGGCGGCCGACGCGGCGATGACCGGCCGAAGAAGAGCAACACCTCCTGGATCGTGCTGGCGGTGGCCGCCGTACTGGTCCTGGTCGGCACCTTCTTCGTGGCCCAGGCGATGTTCGGCAACGACAAGGGCAAGGACGCCGCGAAGGTCACCGCCCCGAACCTGGTCGGCAGGAGCCTGGCCGAGGCCAAGACCGCCGCCGCGGCGGCCGGCGCCAAGCTCGTGGTGACCGAGGGCGAGAAGATCGCCTGTCCTGACGCCGCCGTCAAGAAGGACCAGGTCTGCACCCAGAACCCGCAGGCCGGCAGCCAGATCGCCGAGACCGCGACCATCACGGTGCAGGTCTCCACCGGCCCGGCCAAGGCGCAGGTCCCGAACGTGGTCGGCAAGCCCAAGGACCAGGCGCTGCAGGCCCTGGCCGCGGCCGGCTTCACCAACGTCGGCACCCCCGAGTACAAGGACGACGACACCGCCCCGCAGGACACCGTCACCGGCCAGGACCCGGCGGCCAACCAGACCGCGGACCCGACCGCCCCGATCAAGCTGACGGTCTCGCAGGGCAAGACCAAGATCAACGTCCCGAACGTGGTCGGCGCCCAGAAGGAGGCCGCGGAGAGCACGCTGACGGGCCTCGGCTTCCAGGTCGACTCCTCGAAGACGGCGGCGGCGCCCGACCCGTCCAAGATCAACACCGTCGCCGCGCAGTCCGTCCAGGCCAACTCCAAGGCCGCGGCCAACACGAAGATCGCGCTGACGATCTACAAGGCCCCGGACAAGGCCCAGGTCCCGCCGGTGCAGAACCTCAAGCTGTCGGACGCCATCGCGGCGCTGTCGAAGGCCGGCCTCGGCTACAGCGTGATCGGCCCGCAGGACCCGAACGCCATCGTCCAGATGAGCACCCCGGGGGCCGGCACCCCGCTGGACCCGAACACCCAGGTGCAGCTGCTCACCAAGCCGGCCGATCCCCCGAAAGGGGGCGACCCCACCACCCCTCCCGCCAAAGGGGACCACTAGGCCTCCGATATTCCCCTGGTTCAACTGAACCGGGGGCCCGGAGCCCGGTAGGACCGGACAGCGACGCCCGAGGGCCCGCCGCAGCGGATGCGGCGGGCCCTCGGGCGTTCTCGACCCCCATGAGGCCCCACGAGGCCCCACCAGACCTCACGAGGCCTCAGGAGTGGCGCAGCTCCGGCGGCGGAGTGCGCTTGGCGTCCATGTCGTCCACCCGCACCAGGCTCCCCCAGACCGCCATCCGGTAGCGCGAGGTGTAGACCGGCGTGCAGGTGGTCAGGGTGATGTAGCGGCCGGGGGCGGCGTACCCGGAGCGGGCCGGGACGGGCGCCACGATGCCGGTGTCGAACTTGGACGTCTCCGGCAGGGTGCTGTCGACCTTGTAGACGTACCACTTGTCCTTGGTCTCGACGACGACCGCGTCGCCCTTGTGGACGGCGTCCAGGTCGTGGAACTTGGCGCCGTGGCCGTCCCGGTGGGCGGCCAGCGCGAAGTTGCCCGCCTGGTCCCAGGGCAGCGCGGCCTTGTACGGCTGCTCGTAGACGCCCGCCACGCCCTCGTCCAGGACCTCGGTGGAGGTGCCCATCCGGATCAACACCTGGAAGTCCCTGCCCATCGCCGGGACGTGGAGGAAGCCCACGTCGTCCCCGGCCGCGAACTGCGCCGGCCCGGGCGGGGCACCGGGGGCGGGGGTGGTCCCGGGCGCGGCCGAGGGGGCGGCGGTCGGGCCCGCGGCCCAAGCGCCGCGCAGCCGGTCGGCGGCCTCCGACGCCGAGCGGTCGGCCTGCACGTTGGTCCACCACAGCGAGTAGGCCACGAACAGGCCGAGCACCAGGCCCAGGGTGATCAGCAGCTCGCCGAACACCCCGAGCGCGGCCAGCGCCCGGCGCCTCCCCCGCCCGGCCCGCTGCCCGGCCCGCTGCCCGGGCTGCTGCCCGGGCGGGGGGAAGGCGTCCTGCCCCGGTTCGGCCGACTGCGCGGCCTCGTCGTCCTGCATGTGCGGTGCTCCCCCTCCGGGCCGGGCGTCCGGGCGGCTACCCACCCGTGATCGCCGCCGGCTTGCCTTGGCTGCGCGGCCGTTCCTCGATCATCTTCCCAAAGACGATGAGACGGAACTTGGAGGTGAACTCCGGGGTGCAGGTGGTCAGCGTGATGTAGCGGCCGGGGCCGGCGTACCCGGCGCCGTTCGGCACCGGCTTGATCACGCTCACGTTGCTGGGGGAGGTCTCCGGGATGCCCCCGGTGATCTCGTAGGTGTAGTACCCGGCGGCGGTCTCCACCACGACCTTGTCGCCCTTGGAGAGCTGGTTGATGTACCGGAACGGCTCGCCGTGGGTGTTGCGGTGGGCGGCCAGCGCGAAGTTGCCCGCCTGGTCGCCGGGCATCCCGGTGCCGGGGTAGTGGCCGACCAGGCCCTTGTCGAGCACCGCCGACTTGGAGGTGCCCTCGGCGATCGGGAACTTCAGCCCCAGCTTGGGCAGGTAGATGATGGCGAAGCCCTTGCCGGGCTCGAACACCTCGGGCTTGTTCGGGTCCGGAGCCGGCTGCCCCGGCTGCGCGGGTGCCTGGGCCGCGTCGAACTGCTGCTCCAGCTGGTTGCGGGCCCCGCTGGCGGCCGCGTCGGCCTGCACGTTGGTCCACCAGAGCTGGTAGGCGACGAAGAGCAGCATCACCACGCCGAGCGTTATGCACAGCTCGCCGACGGCTCGGGCGGCCACGACGACCGCGGACTCCTTGGGGCGCACCCGTCCGGCGGCCCGGCCGCCCGCCCGGCGCCGCCCGTTGCCCGACCGGATCGCCGGACGGCCCTGGGCGGCCCGTCGACGCTCGGCCCGGCCGCCGGTGGGCGGGGCCGGCTCGGCGGCCGACGCGCCGACCCCGGCGGGCAGTCGCAGCTGGAGGGTCTGGTCGGGCAGCCAGGGGTACTCGGGCCCGCCCGCGAGGGGCTCCTCGGCCTGCTCGTAGACGCCCCAGGCGTCCTCGGGCGCGGTCTGGGCCGGGAACGCCTGCTGGTACGGGGCGGTGCCGGTGCCGTCGCCGTACTGCGGGCCCGCATACGGCTGGGCGCCGTCGAACTGCCGCGCGCCGCCGTACGGGTCCGCCTCCGGCTGGTAACGCCCCTCCGGACGCAGCGTGGTCACGCCGCTCAGCCCCGGCCGATCACCGGGGCGAGCCCGGCCGACCGGTCCACGGCCTGCGGGAAGCCGCACTCGGCGAGCCAGTTGGCGAGCATCCGGTGCCCGCCCTCGGTGAGCACCGACTCCGGGTGGAACTGCACGCCCTCGACCGGCAGTTCACGGTGCCTCAGGCCCATGATCACACCGCTCTCGGTCCGCGCGGTGACCACCAACTCCGCCGGAACGGTGGACGGTTCGACCGCGAGCGAGTGGTAGCGGGTCGCGGTCAGCGGCGAGGGCAGGCCCTCGAACACCCCGCCGTCCTCGTGCTCGACCAGCGAGGTCTTGCCGTGCAGCAGCTCAGGCGCCCGGCCGACCACCGCACCGTACGCGACCGCGAGCGACTGCAGGCCCAGGCAGACGCCGAACACCGGCAGCCCGATCCGCGCGCAGTGGTGCACCATCTCGATGCAGACCCCGGCCTCCTCCGGCGCGCCGGGCCCGGGGGAGAGCAGCACCCCGTCGAAGCCCTCGGCCCCGGCACGGCGGACGGCGTGCTCGACGGTCACCTCGTCATTGCGCACCACCTCGCAGGTGGCACCGAGCTGGTACAGGTACTGGACCAGGTTGAAGACGAAGCTGTCGTAGTTGTCCACCACCAGGATGCGGGGCGGGTTCGACTGGGTGGTCATGCGCGCGTGGTCTCCGTGGGATGCGGTGCCGGATGGCGGTGCTGGATGGAGGTGCCGGGGCCGCCGGTTCAGCCGGCCGCGGCGCCGTCGCCGCCGTCCACTGTGACGTCACCGAAGGGGAGCAACGGTTCCGCCCACGGGAAGACGTAGGTGAAGAGCAGGTAGACGATCCCCAGGATGAGGAGCACCGAAAGGACGGCCTTGATCAGGGTGTTCCCCGGGAGGTGACGCCAGATGAAGCCGTACATGGTGCTCCCTCGTCGTAGCAGGCTGGGTCAAGAGTAGACCCGGCTTCCACGGCCGCGAGGCCGGTCCGCTACTGCCCGCCCGCCGACCGCAGCTCGGTGGTGCCGGAGTAGCCCGGCAGCGTCAGGTCGCCGCTCTCCTGGAGCTTCCAGCCCAGCCCGTACGCCTGGACGTACTTCAGGTAGTTGCGGATCGTCGGGTCCGCGTCGACGGCCGAGCGCAGCGCCTCGGTCTTGCCCACCGCCTTGACCACGTACGGCGGGGAGTAGACCCGGCCCTGCAGCAGCAGGGTGTTGCCGACGCAGCGGACGGCGCTGGTGGAGATCAGCCGCTGGTCCATCACCTGCACGCCCTCCGCGCCGCCCCGCCACAGCGCGTTGACCACGGCCTGGATGTCCTGCTGGTGGATGACCAGGTCGTTGACGCCGGGCTCGGGGACGCCGGGGATGCGCGCGGTGGCGTTCGGCGGGGCGTCGTTGAGGGTGACGCTCAGTCCGCCGCCCTGCAGCGGCTCCAGGGCGGCGCCGAGCCGCAGGCCGTCCAGCTGCGCCGCGTCGGCGGGGCTGTGGCCCTGCTGCTCGGTGAGGTCCTGGGCACGGGCCTGGAGGTCGGCGAGCTGGGACTGCGCCTGCTGGTTCTGCGCGCTGCGCTGGCGGATCACGTCGCCGAGGCTCAGCAGCGAGTTGTCGGTCCGCAGGTCGGTGCCGCGGGCGGTCTGCGCGCTGATGTAGAAGAGCAGTCCGGCGAGCGCGAAGACCGCGCAGGTCAGGGCACGTCCGACAATTCGGATATCGGAGCGGCGGGTACGGACCGGCTCAGGGGGAATCGACAAATTAGTCACCGTACCCTTATCTCCTCAGGACCCGCCGAGCCACTACGCTAACGGACGCCGGTGGCACGTGCGGAGCGTCCCTCAGTGCGTTCCCACGGCCGACCGCCGACCGACTCACCCGCTGCACCCCTGCGCGGTCTTCCAGCGCATCGACAGGAGAACCCCTCGTGCCGAAGTCTCGACTCCGCAAGAAGTCCGACTACACCCCGCCGACCGCGGCCGCGGTGAAGATCAGCTCGGGCCGCGGTTGGGTCGCGCCGCTGATGCTGGCACTGTTCCTGATCGGCCTGGTGTGGATCGTCACCTATTACGTGACCAGCGGCACCTACCCGGTCGAGAGCTGGCGGAACTGGAACATCCTGGTCGGCTTCGGCTTCATCGCCGCGGGGTTCGGCGTCTCCACCCAGTGGAAGTGACGACCCGCTCGTCCTGAGGCCCGGAAGGGCCGATTCCCGCCGCTCCGGATCGCTCGTCCCGGGGCGGCGGTCAGGCGTGCCCGGACGCGGTCGGGCATCCGGTCGGTTATCCCCACCATCGGACTGTCAGGCTTATCCACATGGTTATCCACACTGGGGAAAAGTCTCCCCAGCCTGTGGATAACTTTCCCGGGGGAACCGCCCACAGCCGTGCGCACCATCCCGGGAACCGGGGAAATCGCACAGCAGGACACGCGTAGAACAGCCGTCCACACCCGGGGCGACGCACAGCCTGTGCACAACCCCGCACCCGCTGTGGACAAACGCCCGAGTCCTCAGGCGCCGTAGAGCGACATCCCGATCAGCAGCATCCCCGCCTCCAGGGCCAGCGCCCCCGCCACCGTCAGCCCCTGGACCAGGCCGCGGCGCTCGCGCGGGGCGTACATCAGGCCGGCCGCGGTCAGCGCGCCCACCGCCAGGCCGCCCAGGTGCGCCCGCCAGTCGATGCCGGGACGCGAGAAGGTGACGACCAGGTTGAAGACCAGGAAAGCCATCACCATGGCCAGCGGGCCCTTGTTCCGCAGCTGCATCACGATCGTGGCGCCGATCAGCCCGAAGATCGCCCCGGACGCCCCCACCGAGTTCATCAAGTCGCCGGCCACCAGGAAGCCGAAGGTGCTGCCGCCCAGACCGGAGAGCAGGTAGAGGGCCAGGAAGCGGAGCCGGCCGAGCGCCTCCTCGAGCGGCGGACCGAGCCGGAGCAGCACCAGCATGTTCAGCCCGATGTGCCACCACTCCAGGTGCAGGAAGGTGGCGGTCAGCAGCCGGTACCACTGGTCCGGGCCGTCGGCGAGGCCGGCCGGACCGCCGAGGACGTCCCGTCCGGCGCTGAACAGCGACCAGGTCTGGCCCAGCCGTGGCGTGAGCACGTAGGCGGCCAGCAGCCAGACCACCACGTTGGTCCCGATCAGCAGCCTGGTGACCAGCCCGCCGTCGACGGTCGGCGCCCCGCCGAACCGGGTGGTCGCCCGCCGGGTCCCGGCGTGCCCCGTGCCGACGCACTCGGGGCACTGGAAGCCCACCGCGGCGGTCACCATGCACTGCGGGCAGATCGGCCGCTCGCAGCGGGTGCAGGAGACCCCGGTGGGCACCTGGGGGTGCCGGTGGCAGCCGGGCAACCCGGCCTCCGGGGACCGATCGGCCGACGACCGCGGCTCGTCCGGGCGCATCAGCGGGTCCCCTTCCGGTTCACGACCTCCAAAAAAGTCAGCCTACTGCCGCACCCCCGCCCCACGGCCCGCTCCGCCGCATCCCGCCCCACCCGAACGCCCCACCGAGCCACAGCTCCCGGGAGACCGCGTACGGCCCACCCGACGTGCCATCGGACAAATCAGGATGCATGATCAGCATTCAGGTGGATATGTGCATAAAGGACGCCACCCAGGAGGAGAGACTCGTGAGCTTTTCGGACTCAGCCCGTGAGACGGCCGCCAGGACCCGGGACACCGCCGCACAGGTCGCGGAGGGCGCCAAGCAACGCCTCGGCCCCGCCCTGGACGCCCTCGGACCGATGGCCACCCAGGCCGGCCACAATCTCCGCGTCCAGTACGACAAGCACCTCGCCCCACAGTTCGGCCATGCCTTCGCCAGCCTGCCGCCGGAGGCCCAGCAGCAAGCCCTGAAGGCCCTCCACCGGGCCCAGGAGGCCGCCCTGGCGGCCCGCATCTCCGCCGCCCGGGCCGCGGACCAGGCGCGCACCACGGTCGTCCCCAGGGTGGCCCAGGCGGTCGACGACGCCCGCGCCGCGGTCGTCCCGGTCGCCCAGGAGGCCCAGACCCGGGGAGCCGCCGCGCTGACCGCCCTGCACGGCCACGTCAGCTCGGCCGAGATCAGCGAGCTGGCCGCCCGGAACGCCCGGAAGGAACGGTGCAACGGCTGGGCCACCGGCCTCGCCGTGGCCGGCCTTGTGGCGATCGGCAGCGGCCTGGTGGCCTGGCAGTGGTGGCGCCGGCACAGCAACCCGGAGTGGCTGGTCGAGCCCCCGGCGGCGCAGGAGTCCCGGCCGGCCGGCGCGCACGCCGCCACCGCCCCGGTGAACGGCTCCGGTCCCGAGGCCGAAGCCGTCGAGCCCGGCAAACCCGTCGACGACGAGGGCCCCACGACGGACTGACCGTGCGGAAGACGCGGCGAGGCCCGGAAACGCCGATCGGCCGCTGACCAGGATCCTGGTCAGCGGCCGATCGGCGACTGGGTTTGTAAGTGGTTGTTATTTGGCGACGAAAACATTAAAAATAGATTTGACAGCCGCGCGGTGAGCCATGAGGGGTAT
>NZ_JBITFB010000018.1:204341-227225 GCF_044455625.1 Kitasatospora sp. NPDC051164
CCGCCGCCCCCCCCCGGCCCCCGCGCGCCCCCCGCCCCGCCCTCCCTTGGCCACTGGGGGGCGGGGGCGCGGGCGGGCGGGGGGGCGGGGCCCCGCCCCCGGCCCCCCCGCCCCATCGGCGACTGCTGTGAACTGTGGAGCATAGGAGACTCGAACTCCTGACATCTGCCTTGCAAAGGCAGCGCTCTACCAACTGAGCTAATGCCCCTCGACGGCACCGCCGGTGCCAACGGGCACTAGCGTACCGGGTTCCGGCGCGTTTCCCAGCGCCGTCCCCTGAAGGGGACCGGCCGGTCCGGTCGGTCGACCGGGCCGGCCGGCCCGGGAGGCGCGGGTCGGCGCCTCCGAAGACCGTCGATCGTCAGATCGCCCGGGGCTCAGCGACCGGCCGGGACCGGGTCGGTGGCCTCGGTCCACAGGTCCTGCTCGGCGCGGTCCGCCTGGACCTGACGGTAGACAAAGAAGCCGCCGAGGGCGACCAGGGCGACCAGGAGAAGCTTCTTCACCGCGGGACCTCGTCCTTCTTGCGTTGACGGACTCAAGAGCCGGATCCGGCCGGATTGACCGGTCCGACGAGTCCAGATGTGTTTCGAGCGCAAACGGGCGGCCGGGTGCCAGACTGCCCTTGCGGCCGATGATACACACCGGTATCCCAATCGTGACCAGCCACCGGTGCGGCCAACCCGGCGGTCCGGTCCGAGGATTGACGCAGCACCTCCTGCCGGGCGCCGCGCCGGCGTGCGGCCGGCCCGGGAATCCCCGGTCAGGCCCGGTCCGCCGGGCCTCCCGAGGGGCACGAGCGGGCGGGAACGCCGAAGGGCCCGGAGTGGATCACTCCGGGCCCTTCGGGGAGGTGGGCCTAACAGGACTTGAACCTGTGGCCTCTTCCTTATCAGGGAAGCGCTCTAACCGTCTGAGCTATAGGCCCTCGCCGCACAGAGAGCGTACCGGAATCCGCCCGATCCACGAAAACGTCGAAGGCCCCGGAGTGGATCACTCCGGGGCCTTCGCGGTGGTGGGCCTAACAGGACTTGAACCTGTGGCCTCTTCCTTATCAGGGAAGCGCTCTAACCGTCTGAGCTATAGGCCCTTGCCGCACTGAAAGATTAGCGGACCGACGGCCGATCCCCCAAATCCGGGTCGGCCCGGCCTGCGGCGTGGATCCCGGCGGTCGGCCGCAGCGGGAGGGCGGCGGGGCGCAGCAGCCACTGCTCGCGGGTCGACGGGAGGCCCGCCGCGCCCTCCTCGGTGCTGCGGACGGCGAGGACCTGGTTGATCCCGATCCGGTTCTGCTCGAAGGCGAGCGCGCAGGCCGTCATGTACAGCCGCCAGACCCGGGCCCGGCCGCGGCCGACCAGCCGGACCGCCTCCGTCCAGTGCGCCTCGAGGTTGGCCACCCATTCGCGCAGGGTCAGCCCGTAGTGCTCGCGCAGCGACTCGACGTCCCGGACCTCGAAGCCGGCCTCCTCGAGCCGGGCCACGGTGGAACCGACGGGGGAGAGCTCGCCGTCGGGGAAGACGTAGCGGTCGATGAAGGGGCTGGCGCGGTACGGCTCACCGGGGTGGTCGGGGCGGCGGGCGATCTGGTGGTTGAGCAGCCGGCCGCCGGGCGCCAGCAGCCGGTACAGGCCCTCGGCGTAGACCCGGTACTGCTCGGCGCCGACGTGCTCGGCCATCCCGACACTGGAGATCGCGTCGAACGGCCCGTCGGTGATCTCCCGGTAGTCCTGGAGGCGGACCTCGACCCGGTCGGCCAGGCCGGCCTCCTCGACCCGCGCACGGGCCAGCGCGACCTGTTCCCTGGAGATGGAGACGCCGACCGCGGTGACGCCGTAGTGCTCCGCCGCGTGCAGCAGCAGCGATCCCCAGCCGCAGCCGACGTCGAGCAGCCGCATCCCGGGCCGCAGGCCGAGCTTGCGGCAGATCAGGTCGAGCTTGGCCTCCTGGGCGGCCTCCAGGCTCTTCGCCTCCGGCGTCCAGTAGGCGCACGAGTAGACCATCGAGGGGCCCAGCACGAGGCCGTAGAAGTCGTTCCCGACGTCGTAGTGGTGGCTGATGGCCGCACGGTCCCGGTGGCGGCTGTGCAGCCGCCCCTCGGCCTTCCTGACCTCCTCCTGGGGCGGGGCCGGCTCGGGGCCGAGCGCCCCGGCCCGCAGGAGGGCCGCGAGGACCTGTCGGCCCTTGGCGCCGACGACGTCGCGCGGCCCGAGGTGGAGCGTGCGGATCTCCGGCCGCTCGGCGAACCGACCGACCACCGAGAGCACCTCGTAGAGGTCGGTGCCGGGGGCGATCTCCAGGTCCCCCGAGACGTAGGCCCGGGCCAGGCCCAGCTCGCCCGGCTGCCAGAGCAGCCGGCGCAGTGCCCGGCGGTTGCGCAGGACCACGGTGGGGGCCCCCGGCGGCCCGGCGACGCTGCCGTCCCAGGCCTGCACCCGCAGCGGTGCCGGGACCCCCAACAGCCCGTCCAGGGCCTCGACCAGTTGACCTGCGAGCTTCGCCACCGCGCGCCTCCGTCCAGTCGTCCTGCTGAACCTCTCCTGACCCGGCCGTACGGACCAGGGGCGGCCTGCGGCACTCCCAGGCGCGGAACGGGCGCCACCCAGCAAATCCCACCGCGGCCGACCGGATTCCGGGCGGCACGCCGCGGGGTGCCGACTGTCACCCGAATGCCGACGGGCCCCACCGGCTGCAACAGTCGGTGGGGCCCGTACATTCCGTCCGTGGACGGGAAACTGAGTGCGGGTCAGGATCCGGCCGGGATCAGTCCTCCTCGGCCAGGGTCAGCTCGATGCCGCCGGTGAAGCCGGCCGCCGCGTTGTAGATGAACGCGGAGAGGGTGGACAGGGCGGTCAGCAGGACGACGTCGACCACGGCGATCAGCGTGGTGAAGGTCATCACCTTGCCGAAGCCGACGTAGTCCATCAGGTTGAGGCCGCCGTTGCTGTCCGAGCCCGTGACGTCCTTGAGGGTCTTGGTCAGCGAGTCGAAGACGCCGAGCGAGTCCAGCGTCATCCACAGCACCGCCGAGGCCACGATGATGATGATGCCCACGGCCAGCGACAGCAGGAAGCTGACCTTCATCACCGACCACGGGTCGACCTTGGTCACCCGCAGCCGGGCCTTGCGGGTCCGGCCGAGGCCGGGGCCCGCGGCGGCGGCCGCCGCTGCGGGCGGGGCCGCGGGCGCTCCGGCGGGGCGGCGCGCCGCCCCGGGAACGGGGGTGCCCCGGGGCGGGGTCGGCTGCCCCTTGGCGTACGTGGTCGGCTGGGAGAAGCCCCCCGAGCCGGCCGCCGGGGAGCCCCCCGGCGGCGGGGGCGTCTGGCCGCCGTAGGCCGCGCCGCCCTGACCCGCGCCGCCGGCCTGCGGCATCAGCGAGGTGGACGCGGTCGAGTGCTCGGTCGGCGGCTGCGGGACGCCGTACGAACCCCCGCCCTGCGCGCCCGGACGGCCGCCGGAGGTCCCTCCCGCAGCACCCGTGGCTCCACTCACCTGGTCCTCCCGCACTTCCCACCAGGGCGGCGGCGCCGCCCTGCTTCGTCACTCGTCATCCAGCGCCCGGCGGGATTGCCCGGAACTGGTCGGCGTCCGGTGTCGCCACGCCCACTGTGGGGGACGCGGCGACACCGGTCTGCGGTTCGGTTCAGGCCTCGACGTCTCCGTCGACCGCCGTCTCCGCACCCTCGGCCGGCTCGGTGGACTCGGGGCCGGCGATCTCGTCCTCCGCCGGCTCCTCGTCCTCGGCTTCGGCGTTGCGGGCCATGCCCACGACAGCGTCGCGCTTTCCGAGGTTGATCAGTTGGACGCCCATCGTGTCACGTCCGGTTTCACGAACCTCGGAAACCCTCGTGCGGATCACCCCACCCGAGAGGGTGATCGCCATGATCTCGTCGGTTTCGTCGACCACGAGCGCGCCGACGAGCGAGCCCCGGCCCTCGACGATCTTCGCCGCCTTGGTGCCGTAGCCGCCGCGTCCCTGGACACGGTACTCGTCCACACCGGTGCGCTTGGCGTACCCGCCGTCGGTGGCGGTGAAGACGTAGGTTCCCGGGCGGACGACGTTCATCGAGAGCAGCTCGTCGTCCTCGCGGAAGGCCATGCCCTTGACGCCGGAGGTGGCGCGGCCGGTGGAGCGCAGGGCGTCGTCGGTCGCGGTGAAGCGGATCGACTGGGCCTTCTTGGAGACCAGCAGCAGGTCGTCCTCGGCGGAGACCAGCTCGGCGCCGATCAGCTCGTCGTCCCGGCCCTCCTCGTCCTGGCGCAGGTTGATCGCGATCAGGCCGCCGGAGCGCGGGGAGTCGTAGTCCTTCAGCGCGGACTTCTTCACCAGACCGGCCCGGGTCGCGAGGACCAGGTACGGCTTGTCCTCGTAGGTCCGGACGGCCATCACCTGGGCAATGTGCTCCTCCGGCTGGAAGGCCAGCAGGTTGGCCACGTGCTGGCCGCGGGCGTCGCGCCCGGCGTCCGGCAGCTCGTAGCCCTTGGCGCGGTAGACCCGGCCCTTGTTGGTGAAGAACAGGATCCAGTTGTGGGTCGTCGTCACGAAGAAGTGGTCGACGATGTCGTCCTGCTTCAGCTGGGCACCGCGCACGCCCTTGCCGCCGCGCTTCTGCGAGCGGTAGAGGTCGGAGCGGGTCCGCTTGACGTAGCCGCCACGGGTGATCGTGACGACGATGTCCTCCTCGGCGATGAGGTCCTCGATGGAGAGGTCGCCGTCGGAGGGGATGAGGGTGGAGCGCCGCTCGTCGCCGTACTTCTCGACGATCGCGGTGAGCTCCTCGGAGATGATCTCCCGCTGGCGGGTCGGCGAGGCCAGGATCGCGTTGTACTCGTCGATCTTGCGCTGCAGCTCGTCGTGCTCGTCCATGATCCGCTGGCGCTCGAGGGCGGCCAGGCGGCGCAGCTGCATCTCCAGGATGGCGTTGGCCTGGAGCTCGTCGATGTCGAGCAGGCCCATCAGGCCGGTGCGGGCGGCGTCGGCGCTCGCCGAGGCCCGGATCAGCGCGATGACCTCGTCGATCATGTCCAGGGCGCGCAGCAGCGCGCGCAGGATGTGGGCGCGCTCCTCGGCCTTGCGCAGGCGGAAGGTGGTGCGCCGGACGATGACGTCGACCTGGTGGTTGACCCAGTGCCGGATGAAGGCGTCGAGCGAGAGCGTGCGCGGCACGCCGTCGACCAGGGCCAGCATGTTGGCGCCGAAGTTGGTCTGCAGGTCGGTGTGCTTGTAGAGGTTGTTCAGCACGACCTTGGCGACGGCGTCGCGCTTGAGCACGATCACCAGGCGCTGGCCGGTGCGCGAGGAGGACTCGTCGCGGACGTCGGCGATGCCGGCGACCTTGCCGTCCTTGACCAGGTCGGCGATCTTCAGCGCGAGGTTGTCCGGGTTGACCTGGTACGGCAGCTCGGTGATCACCAGGCACTGGCGGCCCTGGATCTCCTCGACCTCGACCACCGCGCGCATGGTGATCGAGCCGCGCCCGGTGCGGTACGCCTCCTCGATGCCGCGGCGGCCGACGATCAGGGCGCCGGTCGGGAAGTCCGGGCCCTTGATCCGCTCGATCAGGGCGTCCAGCAGCTCCTCGTTGGAGGCGTCCGGGTGCTCCAGCGCCCAGAGCGCCCCGGAGGCGACCTCGCGCAGGTTGTGCGGCGGGATGTTGGTGGCCATGCCGACCGCGATGCCGGTGGCACCGTTGACCAGCAGGTTGGGGATGCGCGCGGGCAGGACGGTGGGCTCCTGCGAGCGGCCGTCGTAGTTGGCGGCGAAGTCGACGGTCTCCTCGTCGATGTCGCGCATCATCTCCATGGCCAGCGGCATCAGCTTGCACTCGGTGTAGCGCATGGCCGCGGCCGGGTCGTTGCCCGGGGAGCCGAAGTTGCCGTTGCCGTCCACCAGCGGCATCCGCAGCGACCACGGCTGGGCCAGGCGGACCACGGTGTCGTAGATCGAGGTGTCGCCGTGCGGGTGGTAGTTGCCCATCACGTCGCCGACGACGCGGGCGCACTTGTAGTAGCCCTTCTCGGGGCGGTACCCGCCGTCGTACATCGCGTAGAGCACGCGCCGGTGCACCGGCTTGAGGCCGTCGCGGACCTCGGGCAGCGCGCGGCTCACGATGACGCTCATCGCGTAGTCGAGGTACGAGCGCTGCATCTCGGTCTCGAGCTCGATCGGCTCGACCCGGGACACGAAGCCCGCCTCGCTGTCAGACAGGGTGGTGGCGGTGCTGGCGTCCGGCTGCTCGCCGTCGGGACGGTTGTCGTCGACCACTGGTGGTCAGTTTCCTTTCACGCGTGACTGGACCGTGCTGGCAGGGGCGGGCCCCGTCACACGTCCAGGAAGCGGACGTCCTTGGCGTTGCGCTGGATGAAGGAGCGGCGGGCCTCGACGTCCTCGCCCATCAGGACGGAGAAGAGGTCGTCGGCACGGGCCGCGTCCTCCAGGGTGATCTGCTGCAGCAGGCGGTGGGCCTGGTCCATGGTGGTGATCCGGAGCTCCTCGGCGTTCATCTCGCCGAGACCCTTGAAGCGCTGGATCGCGTCGTCCTTGGGCAGCCGGCGCCCGGCCGCGACGCCTGCCGCGATGGTGGCATCGCGCTCGCGGTCGGAGTAGACGTAGTCGAAGTCGTCCTTGCCCCACTTGATCTTGTACAGCGGCGGCATCGCCAGGTACACGTACCCGGACTCGACCAGCGGCCGCATGAAGCGGAACAGCAGGGTCAGCAGCAGGGTGCGGATGTGCTGCCCGTCGACGTCGGCGTCCGCCATCAGGACGATCTTGTGATAGCGGAGCTTGGACTCGTCGTAGTCCTCCTGGATGCCGCAGCCGAAGGCCGAGATCAGCGCCTGGACCTCGGTGTTCTGCAGCACCTTGTCGATCCGGGCCTTCTCGACGTTCAGGATCTTGCCGCGGATCGGGAGGATCGCCTGGATGCGCGGGTCGCGGCCCTGCTTGGCCGAGCCGCCTGCGGAGTCACCCTCGACGATGAAGATCTCGCACTCGGACGGGTCCTTGGACTGGCAGTCGCTCAGCTTGCCCGGCAGCGAGGCGCTCTCCAGCAGGCCCTTGCGCCGGGTCAGGTCGCGCGCCTTGCGGGCGGCGACGCGCGCGGTGGCGGCCTGGATGGACTTGCGGATGATGTCCGCGGCCTCGTTGGGGTTGCGGTCCAGCCAGTCGTTCAGCTGCTCGTGGACGACCCGCTGGACGAAGGTCTTCGCCTCGGTGTTGCCGAGCTTGTCCTTGGTCTGGCCCTCGAACTGCGGCTCGCCGAGCTTGACCGAGATGATCGCGGTCAGACCCTCGCGGATGTCCTCGCCGGAGAGGTTGTCGTCCTTCTCGCGGAGCAGCTTCTTGTCCCGCGCGTAGCGGTTCACCAGGCCGGTCAGCGCGGCGCGGAAGCCCTCCTCGTGGGTACCGCCGCCGTGCGTGTGGATGGTGTTGGCGAAGCTGTAGACCCCCTCGGTGTACGAGGAGTTCCACTGCATGGCGACCTCGACGGAGATCGTCTTGTCCTTGTCCTCCGCCTCGAAGTCGATCACCGAGGGGTGGATCACCTCGCCCTTGCGGGAGTTGAGGTGGGTGACGAAGTCCGCGATACCGCCGTCGTACTTGTAGGTGACGGAGAGCGGGTTGCCGTCCTCGTCCGCGTGCTCCGGGCGCTCGTCGGTCAGCGAGATGGTCAGGCCCTTGTTGAGGAACGCCATCTCCTGGAAGCGCCGGGAGAGCGTCTCGAAGGAGTAGACCGTGGTCTCGAAGATGTCCGGGTCGGCCCAGAACGTGACGACGGTCCCGGTGCGCTCGGTGGCCTCGCCCTTGACCAGGGGGGCGACCGGCGCGCCCATCTTGTAGTCCTGGGTCCAGCGGTGGCCGTCCCGGAGGATCTCCACCGCGAGGCGGGTGGAGAGCGCGTTCACCACGGAGACGCCGACGCCGTGCAGACCGCCGGAGACCGCGTAGCCGCCGCCGCCGAACTTGCCGCCCGCGTGCAGCACGGTGAGCACGACCTCGACGGCCGGCTTCTCCTGCCCGGGGACGATGTCGACCGGAATGCCTCGGCCGTTGTCGACCACCCGGACCGCGCCGTCGGCCATGATCGTGACGTCGATGGTGTCGGCGTACCCCGCCATCGCCTCGTCGACGGAGTTGTCCACGACCTCCTGCACCAGGTGGTGCAGGCCGCGCTCGCCGGTGGAACCGATGTACATGCCGGGGCGCTTGCGGACGGCGTCGAGGCCTTCCAGCACCTGGATGTTGCTACCGGTGTAGGAAGCCTGGTCGGACTGGTCTGGGGTCTGGCTGGGGTTGCCGGAATCGGCCACGAAGCGCCCTCTCTGGCACAGCACGGGCCGCATCCCCGCCCCGTGCGGGCGAGCGTGCGACCACGGCGTTTCGACTCGGTTGCCACTAGCAACAGTGTTTGGCTTTCAGTCTACCGGTACGACTGACAGAGATGGGCGTTTGGCAGCCCTTGAAGGCAGATACGCCGCCCTGAATCCCCTCTGCACATGTCCCGATACTCGCCCGGGGGCCCCAGAGCTCCTGGGAGGGCTGTCAGGGGTTCCGGAAGATCGCCGTCCGATCCGCGCCGCCGCCGACGGACCGGCGTTCCGGTCACCCCCAGGTGTCGCCCGGCCCCTTGCTCCCCGGCGCACGCAGTCGGCCGTAGCCGCGGGCGGGCGCCGCCGGACCCAGCACCTTGATGGTCTTGACCGTGCCGTGGCCCAGCTCGTGATTCAGACGGGCCACCAACTGCCGCGCCAGCCACCGCAGTTGAGTGGCCCACGCGGTGGAGTCGCACTGCACGGTGAGCACCGCGGCGGCCTCGTCGTAGGAGGAGGGGTGGCAGTGCGCGGCGATGTCCGGGCCGACGATCTGCGGCCAGCGGCCCATCACCCCGCCGACGGCGGCCGAGGACTCCCAGCCGCGCTCGGTCAGCAACCGGTTCAGCGCCGCGCCCAGCGGGACCGGGTCGCGTCCGTCCGAACGGGCCCCGCTGCGCAGGCCGTGCCGCTTGGCCTCGCGCTTCTCCCGGACCTGCTCGCCGCGCTGGCGAGCCTGGGCGCGGGCCGCCCGCAGCGCGGAGCGGGCGAGATCGGCACCGGTCGGCTCGGGGGTACCGGGGGTGCCGGGCTGGGGGGAGTTCTCCGCCGGCTCGCTCACGGCGATCTCCTTTCCCCAGCCTGTGGACAACGGTCGCGGTCGCACGCCCGCCGAGCCCTCCAGCCTACGGGAGCGCTCGGCGGCCGCGGATCGCGGCGGGGGTCGTGGAACGGGTGCGCGGTCAGGCGTCGATGCGGCGCACGGCGCCGTCGGAGACCGTGAACCGGGCACCGGCCAGCGCCTTCGGCACGTCCTCGGCGACCGCCGCGGTCACCAGCACCTGCTCGCCGTCGGCCACCAGTTCGGCCAGCCGGTCCCGGCGGGCCGCGTCCAGCTCGGCGAACACGTCGTCCAGGATCAGCACCGGCTCACCGCCGTCGGCGCGCAACAGCTCGTACGAGGCCAGCCGCAGCGCGAGCGCGTACGACCAGGACTCGCCGTGGCTGGCGTAGCCCTTGGCGGGCAGCGGGCCGAGCTTGAGCACCAGCTCGTCCCGGTGCGGGCCGACCAGCGTGAGGCCGCGATCGACCTCCTGCTTGCGGGCCGCCTGCAGCGCCCCCAGGAGCTGCTCCTCGGCCTGCTCGCGGCTGGTCGGCAGCTCGCCCTCGAAGGAGCTGCGGTACTCCAGGGTGGTCTCGCCGCCGCCGGGGGCCAGCTGCCCGTACGCGGCCGTCACCAGCGGCTGCAGGGCGGCCACCAGCTGGATCCGGAAGGCCGTCAACTCGGCGCCGGCGCGCGCCAGGTGACCGTCCCAGACCTCCAGGGTGGACAGGTCAGCGCCCTTGCCGCCACCGGCCCGGCGGGCCATCGCGGCGGTCTTCAGCAGGGCGTTGCGCTGCTTGAGCACCCGCTCGTAGTCCTGCCGCACGCCGGCCAGCCGGGGCGCGCGGGCGGTCAGCAGCTCGTCCAGGAAGCGCCGGCGCTCGCCCGGGTCGCCCTTGACCAGGCTGAGGTCCTCGGGGGCGAACAGCACGGTGCGCAGCAGGCCCAGCACGTCGCGCGGGCGGACGTTGTCGGAGCGGTTGATCCGGGCCCGGTTGGCCTTGCCCGGAGTCAGCTCCAGCTCGACCAGGGTGGATCGGCCGCGGTCCACCACCGAGGTGCGGATCACCGCCCGCTCGGCGCCCAGCCGGATCAGCGGGGCGTCGGTGGCGACCCGGTGGCTGCCCAGGGTGGCGACGTAGCCGATCGCCTCGACCAGGTTGGTCTTGCCCTGGCCGTTGGGCCCCACGAACGCCGTCACGCCCGGGTCGAGGGGCACCTCGACCCGGGCGTACGACCGGAAGTCGGCGAGCGACAGATGCGCGACGTGCATGGCTGTGGACTGCGCCCGCCTTCTGTGGATGGAGCCGGGGCCTGCGCCCCGGGTGGGGCCTGCGCCCCGATAGGGACTACTTCGACTCGACCGCGTGGCCGCCGAACTGGTTGCGCAGCGCGGCGATCATCTTCATCTGCGGCGAGTCGTCCTGGCGGGAGGCGAAGCGGGCGAACAGCGAGGCGGTGATCGCCGGCAGCGGCACGGCGTGGTCGATCGCGGCCTCGACGGTCCAGCGGCCCTCGCCGGAGTCGGCGGCCCAGCCCTTGAGCTTGGCCAGGTGCTCGTCGTCGTCCAGGGCGCGGACGGCCAGGTCCAGCAGCCAGGAGCGGATGACGGTGCCCTCCTGCCAGCTACGGAAGACCTCGCGCACGTCGGTGACCTCGGGGGCGGCCTCCAGCAGCTCCCAGCCCTCGGCGAAGGCCTGCATCATCGCGTACTCGATGCCGTTGTGGACCATCTTGGCGAAGTGGCCGGCGCCCACAGCGCCCGCGTGCACCGAGCCGAAGTCGCCCTCGGGCTTGAGCGCGTCGAAGACCGGCTTGGCCTTGGCGACGTGCTCGGCGTCGCCGCCGTACATCAGCGCGTAGCCGTTCTCCAGGCCCCAGACGCCGCCGGAGACGCCGCAGTCGACGAAGCCGATGCCCTTGGCGGCCAGCGACTCGGCGTGCTTGATGTCGTCCGTCCAGCGGGAGTTGCCGCCGTCGACCACCACGTCGCCGGGGGAGAGCAGCTCGGCGAGCTCGTCGACGGTCGCCTGGGTGGCGGCGCCGGCCGGGACCATCACCCAGACCACGCGCGGGCCCTGCAGCTTGCTGACGAGCTCCTGCAGGCTCTCGACGTCGGAGATGTCCGGGTTGCGGTCGTAGCCGATGACGGTGTGGCCGGCGCGGCGGATCCGCTCGCGCATGTTGCCGCCCATCTTGCCGAGACCGATGAGGCCGAGCTCCATGACCAAGTCCTTACCTGTGGTGACGTGCCTGCCGGCGGCGCCGTTGCCGCGCTCCTTGAGCCTACGCGCTGAACCGCCGTGGCCCGCCTGCGGTCGGGCCGACCGGGGGAGACGTCCACAGGCTGTGCACAGCGGGTGTGCACAGCCTGTGGACGGTCACGCGGAACGGGATCAGCCGATCCTCGGCGTCAGCCGGAGAGGCGGACCGGCATGATCAGGTACTGGTAGGCCTTGTCCTCCTCGGCGTCCACCGAGACCTTGCCGCTGAGCAGTGCGGGCTTGGTCGGGGTGGTGAAGCTGAGCTGGGCGTAGGCGGAGTCGATGGCCTTGAGGCCCTCCTCCAGGTAGCCCGGGTTGAAGGCGATCGAGATGGCGTCACCCTCCAGGGAGGCCTCGATGCGCTCGGTGGCCTGGGCGTCGTCGCCCGAACCGGCCTCCAGGGTCAGCACGCCCTCCTCGAAGTTGAGGCGGACCGGGGTGTTGCGCTCGGCGACCAGCGAGACGCGCTTGAGCGCCTCCAGGAAGGGCTGGGTCTGGATCGCGGCGATCGCGTTGAACTCGGTCGGGAAGAGGCTGCGGAACTTGGGGAACTCACCCTCCAGCAGCCGGGTGGTGGTCCGGCGGCCGGCGCCCTCGAAACCGATCAGGCCCTCGCCCGCGCCGCCCGAGGAGAGCGCGATGGAGACGGTGTCGCCGCTGCCCAGGGACTTGGCGATGTCCTGCAGGGTCTTGGCGGGGACCAGGGCGACCGCGGAGATGTCCGACTGCTCGGGCTTCCACAGCAGGTCGCGGACGGCGAAGCGGTAGCGGTCGGTGGCGGCCAGGGTGATCCGGTCGCCCTCGATCTCGACCCGCACGCCGGTGAGCACCGGCAGGGTGTCGTCCCGGCCGGCGGCGACGGCGGCCTGGCTGACCGCGGAGGCGAAGACGTCCCCGGAGACGGTGCCGGTGGCGGTCGGCATCTGGGGCAGGGCCGGGTACTCGTCCACCGGGAGGGTGGGGAGGGTGAAGCGGGAGCTGCCGCAGACCACGCTGACCCGCTGGCCGTCGGTGGAGATCTCCACAGGCCGGTTGGGAAGGTTGCGCGAGATGTCGTTCAGCAGTCGACCGGAGACCAGGACGGTGCCGGCCTCCTCGACGTCCGCCTCGAGCTCGACCCGGGCCGAGACCTCGTAGTCGAAGCCGGACAGGGCCAGGCTGCCCTCCTGTGCCGTCAGCAGCAGGCCGGCCAGCACCGGCACCGGCGGCCGTGCCGGGAGGCTGCGGGCAGCCCAGGCCACCGCCTCCGCGAGGACGTCACGCTCCACCCGGAACTTCACCGGTAACCGCCTCCTGGATCGAGCGCTCCCGCTCGCACTCTGGTTCGTCTGATCTTGATCGTCGGTTGGGCTGTCCGCCGAGCTCTGCTCACTCCGCTTCCAGTCGCAAGGACAGTCTGACGTACTCCGCCGACAGACGGGGCAGACGGGCGGAAGCAACCCGAACAGATGTCGGGGAGCGGTTGTCCACAGATTTGGGGCCCACCCACTTTGAAAGCAGGTTCATGGTCTAACTGTGTAGTGGTAGTAGTAGGGCCTGTGGAAACCGTGGATAACCTCGTTTCCGCAGGTCAGGGCCCGAATTTTGTCCACAGTGGGTGTGGACGGCGGCTGTGGACGGGCAGGCCGCGCTGTGGACAGCCGAGCGTTACCCACAGGGCACGCTGGGTATCCACAGGTTATCCCCAGGGCTATCCCCAGATCCGGGCCCGGTTATCCACGGGCGCCGGTCAACTTTTCGTGACGCCTTTCACACCAGGGTATGAACACCGGCACACGGTTGTCGAACTGTGGACGATGCTGTGGACAACCTGGGGATAACCGCCTCCAGCCTGGGGACAACCGGTGGACAACCCGGATGGCCCACTGGCAGGCCGTCAATTGTCCACACCCTGTGGATAACCGTTGTGCACAAGTCCACAGGCACCTGACCTGCGCGGAAGAGCGTAGCGGCGACCGGCCTGTGGACGAATTCTGGATAACTCCGGACGCCCCGGCCTGTGGACTACGGGGAAGGCGTCCGTCCTGTGGACAACGGCCTTGCGCGCCCCGGGTTTTCGAATCACCGGTCAGTTGTTCGGCGCGGGCTGTGGACTGGCACATCATCCGTCGACCACATCCCTGCCCAGCCGGCGCCGGATACACACCTGTGGATATGCCGAAAGGGCGTCAGGATCGCTCCTGACGCCCTCCGGGCAGCGCTGTGCGGTGGTGTCGCGAAGGGTGCCGCGACGGTGTGCCGCGGCGGCTAGCTCTTGATGCGGTTGGTGAGTTCGGTGACCTGGTTGTAGATCGAGCGGCGCTCGGCCATCAGCGAGCGGATCTTGCGGTCCGCGTGCATCACCGTGGTGTGGTCGCGGCCGCCGAACTGCGCGCCGATCTTCGGCAGCGACAGGTCGGTGAGCTCCCGGCACAGGTACATCGCGATCTGGCGGGCCGTCACCAGCACGCGGCTGCGCGAGGATCCGCAGAGGTCGTCCACGCCCAGGCCGAAGTACGCGGCGGTCTGCTGCATGATGACCTGCGCGGTGATCTCCGGGCCGGCGTCCTCGTCCCCGCCCGGGATCAGGTCCTTGAGGACGATCCCGGCCAACTCCAGGTCCACCGGGGCCCGGTTGAGGTTGGCGAAGGCGGTGACCCGGATCAGGGCGCCCTCCAGCTCCCGGATGTTGCGGGTGATCCGGGACGCGATGAACTCCAACACGTCGGCGGGAGCGTTGAGTTGCTCCTGGATCGCCTTCTTGCGCAGGATCGCGATCCGGGTCTCCAGCTCCGGCGGGGTGACGTCGGTGATCAGACCCCACTCGAAGCGGTTGCGCAGCCGGTCCTCCAGCGTGGTCAGCAGCTTGGGCGGCCGGTCCGACGAGAGGACGATCTGCTTGTTCGCGTTGTGGAGGGTGTTGAAGGTGTGGAAGAACTCCTCCTGCGTGGACTCCTTGCTCGCGAGGAACTGAACGTCGTCCACGAGCAGGATGTCCATGTCCCGGTAGCGGCGGCGGAAGGTGTCCGCCTTGCCGTCCCGGATCGAGTTGATGAACTCGTTGGTGAACTCCTCCGAGGACACGTAGCGCACCCGGGTGCCCGGGAAGAGGCTGCGCGAGTAGTGCCCGATGGCGTGCAGCAGGTGGGTCTTGCCCAGCCCGGACTCGCCGTAGATGAAGAGCGGGTTGTAGGCCTTGGCCGGAGCCTCGGCGACCGCCACCGCCGCCGCGTGCGCGAAGCGGTTGCTGGCGCCGATGACGAAGGTGTCGAACAGGTACTTGGGGTTCAGCCGGGCGGCCGGCTCGTCCTTGCGGGAGCCGCCGGCCGGGGGAGCGCCGGGCGGGGCGGGGACGCCGGGGACGCCGGGACGATCGCCGGACCGCTCCGGGCCGGCCTTCTCCGCCGGGCGGCCGCCGGAGGGCCGGGAGCCCGTGGACCGGCGGCCGGCGCCGCCGCGGGGCTGCTCGTTCGGGCCGGGGCCGTAGGCGCCGCCGAAGAGGTCGCCCTGGGTGGTCGCGGGCGGGCCCGGGAGGGGGCGCGGCGCCTGACGGGCCGCGGGCTCGTCGGACTCGTAGTGGCCGGGCCCCTGCTCCTGGTAGCCAGGCCATCCCTGCGGGCCGCCGGACGGGCCGCCGTACGGTGCCGGGGGCTGCTCGTAGCCGCCGGTGTCGTAGCGGGGCCGCTCGTAGTCCTGCCCGTAGGGCTGGTCCTGCTCGTACGGCTGGCGCTGCTCGTAGGGCTGGTCCTGCTCGTACGGCTGGCGCTGCTCGTAGGGCTGGTCCTGCTCGTACTGCTGCTGGTAGTCCTGGCCGCCGTAGCCGCCGGTGTCCTCGGCCGGGCCCGGGTACGGCTCAGGGGCCTGGGGGGCGGGGGTGGTCGGTACGGCGTTGGCGTCGACCATCACGGCGATCCGGACCGGTCGGCTGAGCTCGCGGCTGAGGGCCTCGGTCAGCTGCGGCAGCAGCCGGCCCTCGAGCACCTGCTTGGCCCGCTCGTTCGGGGTCGCCAGCAGGGCGGTGTCGTGCATCATCCACATCGGCTGGGTGCGCTGCACCCACTGCTTGTCCATCTCCCCGACATCGGGGTCGTTGACCAGCCGCTCGACGACCCTGGCCCAGACCGGGACGAGGTCGCTGTTGACATCAGCCACTGGTGCACGCTTTCCAAGAACAAACCCAGACAAGTTCTGCAACGGTAGTCAGCGAACAGGGCCGGATCAAGTCGTTGTCCACAGGCTGTGGGTAAAGCGGGTCGCAGACGGCTGGTTTGACCCTCGGCCCTCGTCCCGCGTACCGTAACCAGGTCGAGTTGTCGATGGCCGCTGCCGCATGTCCGCGGGTCCACCCGCTCCATAAGGCGCGCAGCACGGGCGCCGTGGATTGCCTCAAACCCCAGCCGAACTGGGGCGATGGGCCGGATTTCCGATATCAGGGGAGATCACGCGGACGCACGGTGACGGCCAAGCGACTTCCCGTCATCCTACGATTCACCTCAGGAGCCCCCGAGTGAGCAAGCGCACCTTCCAGCCGAACAACCGTCGCCGCGCGAAGACCCACGGCTTCCGGCTGCGTATGCGTACCCGCGCCGGCCGTGCCATCCTGGCCGCCCGCCGTGGCAAGGGCCGCACCAGCCTGTCCGCCTGATCCGCGCCAGAGTCTGTTGTGCTGCCCTCCGAGAATCGGCTGCGGCGGCGCCAGGACTTCGCGACCGCGGTGAAACGCGGTCGCCGGGCAGGTCGGCCCCTTCTGGTCGTCCATCTCAGCAGAGATGGTGACCCCCAGGGGCAGACCGACCGGACCAGCGACTCCCGCCCGCACGTCGCCGAGGGGACTCCTTCGGCGCGTGCGGGTTTCGTCGTGAGCAAGGCCGTTGGCCCGGCGGTCGTCCGCAACCTGGTGAAGCGCAGGTTGCGCCATCTCGTTCGTGATCGTCTGTCCAGGCTGCCCGCCGGTAGCCTGATAGTGGTGCGTGCGCTGCCCCAGGCCGCGTCCGCCTCGTACCAGGATCTCGAACGTGACCTGGACGCGGCGCTGAAGCGGTTGCTGAAGGCCGAGCCCGCTGCCACGGCGCCGACGGGAGCAGGGCGATGAAGTACCTGCTGATGGGTCTGATCAGGGTCTACCAGTGGACGATCAGCCCACTGCTCGGTCCGGTGTGCCGCTACTACCCCTCCTGCTCGCACTACGGCTTCGAGGCCGTGAAGGTGCACGGGGCGGTCAAGGGCGGCGGACTGACCGCCTGGCGCATCCTGCGCTGCAATCCGTGGACGCCCGGCGGGGTCGATCACGTCCCGCCGCGTAAGCATCCGGTGTGGTACCGGCGGTTGCGAGACTGGCTGAAGAGCCGGTCCGCCACCGGAGATCCGGTGACCGCCACCCCCGCCGGTCCGGACCCCGAGGGCCCGGCGACCATTGGTCCCGTGCGGCCAATCCACCTGTCCAAGGAGCCTGACCGGTGACCTTCTCCTTCCTGAATCCCCTGTACACAGCGGTGTCCTGGATCATCGTCCAGTTCCACTCGCTGTACAGCAACGTCTTTGACCCGGACGGTGGCTGGGCCTGGGGTCTGGCCATCGCCTCGATGGTGGTCGTCATCCGGATCTGCCTGATCCCGCTCTTCGTGAAGCAGATCAAGGCGACCCGGGCCATGCAGGCGATCCAGCCGAAGATGAAGGCCATCCAGGAGCGCTACAAGAACGACCGGCAGCGCCAGTCCGAAGAGATGATGAAGCTGTACAAGGAGGCGGGTACCAACCCGTTCTCCAGCTGCCTTCCCATCCTCGTGCAGGCGCCGTTCTTCACCGCCCTCTACGGCGTGCTCGCCAAGGTCGCCAAGGGCCACGACATCGGCGTCATCCACGGCGACCTGCTGGTGAGCGCCGGCAAGGCGCACATCTTCGGTGCCCCGCTCTCCGCGACCTTCGTCAGCAGCAGCGAGACCAGTGTCAAGATCGTCACCGCGGTGATGATCATCATGATGTCGCTGTCGCAGTTCGTCACCCAGCGCCAGCTGATGACCAAGAACGTCGACCTCACGGTGAAGACGCCGTTCATGCAGCAGCAGAAGATGCTGATGTACGTCTTCCCGGTCATGTTCGCCGTGATGGGCATCAACTTCCCGGTGGGTGTCCTGGTCTACTGGCTGACCACCAACGTGTGGTCGATGGGCCAGCAGCTGATCGTCATCCACAACAACCCGACCCCGGGCAGCAAGGCCTTCCAGGAGCGCCAGGCGCGGCTGAAGAAGGCGGGCCGACTGCGTCCGGACGGCACGGAGATCAAGGGCGCGCTCTGGGGCATGCTGCCCCCGTCCAAGGAGGCCATCACCGCTGCGGCGACCGCCTCCGCGGTGGTCGAGGAGTCGGTGCAGGCACGTCGCCAGCAGCCCCGCCGGCAGTCCAAGTCGCAGCGCCAGCAGGGCGGACACCCGACGGCCGAGCTGAGCAAGGACACCGAGGCCGAGGAGCCCGTCGACGCCGTCCCGGTGGAACCGGAGGCCAAGCCTGAGGCCGCCAAGCAGGGCGCGGCCAAGCCGACCGGTACCAAGCAGGGCACCCGGCAGCAGCCGAAGCGTGGCGGCGGCCAGCGGCCGAAGAGGAAGTCCTGACCGGCCCCGGGCCGGTCAGGACAGCCGCGAAGAGCTTCGTTCCCGGCCCGCCAGACGGGCCCATCTCCGAAGGAGTCCATCAGTGACGGAAGGCACCACCTCCGCCGTCGAGGCCGAGGCCGTCGCCAGCGCCGACGAGAGCATCATCACCCGCCTGGAGCAGGAGGGGGACATCGCGGCGGACTACCTGGAGGGTCTGCTCGACATCGCCGACCTCGACGGTGACATCGACATGGACGTCGAGGGCGACCGCGCCCTGGTCTCCATCGTCGGCGACGGCAACGACCGCGCGCTGCAGCGCCTGGTCGGCCAGGACGGCGAGGTGCTGGAGGCGCTGCAGGAGCTGACCCGGTTGGCTGTCCACCGGGAGACCGGCGAGCGCAGCCGCCTCATGCTGGACATTGCCGGCTTCCGGGCCCGCAAGCGCACCGAGCTGGCCACGCTCGGCGCCGAGGCCGCCGAGCAGGCGAAGAGCAGCGGCGAACAGGTCAAGCTGCGTCCGATGACGCCGTTCGAGCGCAAGGTCGTCCACGACGCGGTCGCCGCGGCCGGTCTGCGCAGCGAGTCCGAGGGCGAAGAGCCCCAGCGGTGCGTGGTCGTGCTGCCGGCCTGAGGCCGGCTGTCGATGACCGGTCGCCGAGGCGGCCGGAGAGCTTCACCGGACGCGACCCCGTCCGCCTCGTGCGGGCGGGGTCGTCGTCCCTTCCGCGGGGAGCGACCCGCGGGAGACGTTTCACGTGAAACAGTGCGTTGAGCGGGTCGGTGGATCCGGGGATCGGAGAGGTCGAGATGGACACGGAGAACGCGGCTGCCGGCCGGCCGGGGGCGGACGTGGACCCGGCCGCCGAGGGGCGGGCCGCCGAGGTGGCTGAGCCGAGCGAGGTGGCCGGGCCGGGTGAGGCGCCGGCCGCCGCCCAGGAGGTCTTCGGCGATCGCTTCGACGCCGCGGTCCGCTACACGGAGCTGCTGGCCACCGCGGGTGTCCAGCGCGGGCTGATCGGGCCGCGTGAGGTGCCCCGTCTCTGGGACCGCCACGTGCTCAACTGCGCGGTGCTGGCCGAGCTGCTTCCCGGCGGCATCACCCTGTGCGACGTCGGCTCCGGCGCCGGGCTGCCCGGCATCCCGGTGGCGCTGGCCCGTCCGGACGTCTCGGTGACGCTGCTGGAGCCGCTGCTGCGCCGGACCACCTTCCTGGAGGAGGTCGTCCGGGAGCTCGGGCTGGACAATGTCACGGTGCTGCGCGGCCGCGCCGAGGAGATGGTCGGCAAGCTCGCAGTGGACGTGGTGACCGCCCGGGCGGTGGCGCCGCTGGAGCGGCTGGCCGGCTGGGGCATGCCGCTGCTGCGTCCGCACGGTCAGATGCTGGCGCTCAAGGGGGACAGCGCGGAGCAGGAGCTGGCCGACTCGCGCGCCGGGCTGGCCAAGCTGGGCGCGGTCGAGTGGAGCGTGATCTCGGTCGGCGAAGGCACCCTGGAGACTTCGACCCGGGTGGTCCAGGTCAAGGCGGGGGAGAGCCCCGGCGGGGTGAAGGCCGCGACCCGGCGGGCCAAGGCGGCCCGGGCGGGCCGCAACGCGACCGCCCGCAACGGCGAGCGGGGCGCCCGGGGCGGGCGGCGCCGCACCCGCTGATCCGGGCGACACCGGACACGAACGGAGACGGGCGGACGGGCCTCCTGAACGGGAGGAGCGTCCGCCCGTCGTCGTTCGGGTGACCGACGGACCCGGCCTCCCCAGGCCCCCGGCCGGGAGGTGCCCCGGGGAGACCGGAGTGTCGCAACGTCAGATTTCCGGCATAGCGGGCATGGTGTTTCACGTGAAACGTCGCTCCTTGCTCTCGGACAGTCTTGATCTGCGGCTCCGCCGCGGGCTCGGCCTCTTCCGGGCGGCGACTGTTGCCGCTCCGGTTTCACGTGAAACACTGACCCCCATGCAGGACTCGGAGACCATCGACCAGATCGATGACACGCCCATCGCACGGGCTGCCCAGGCTGCGGTTCAGGCGATCGGCCGAGCGGGTGAGGGGCTGCCCCGGCCCGCCGCGACCCGGGTGATCGTGGTCGCCAACCAGAAGGGCGGGGTGGGCAAGACCACCACCACCGTGAACATGGCCGCCTCGCTGGCCATGCACGGGCTGCGCGTCCTGGTCGTCGACCTAGACCCGCAGGGCAACGCCTCCACGGCGCTGGGCATCGACCACCACGCCGAGGTGCCGTCCATCTACGACGTCCTGGTGGAGGGCAAGCCGCTGGCCGACGTGGTGCAGCCGGTGCACGACGTCGAGGGACTCTTCTGCGTCCCCGCCACCATCGACCTGGCCGGCGCCGAGATCGAGCTGGTCTCCCTGGTGGCCCGGGAGAGCCGGCTCCAGCGCGCCATCGCGGCCTACGAGCAGCCGCTCGACTACATCCTGATCGACTGCCCGCCCTCACTGGGCCTGCTGACGGTCAACGCCCTGGTCGCCGGCCAGGAGGTGCTGATCCCGATCCAGTGCGAGTACTACGCGCTGGAGGGCCTCGGCCAGCTGCTGCGCAACGTCGAGCTGGTGCGCGCGCACCTCAACCCCGCGCTGCACGTGTCGACGATCCTGCTCACCATGTACGACGCCCGGACCAGGCTGGCGGCTCAGGTCGCCGAGGAGGTCCGGACCCACTTCCCGCAAGAGGTGCTGAGCACGGCGATCCCGCGCTCGGTCCGCATCTCGGAGGCGCCCAGCTACGGGCAGACGGTGCTCACCTACGACCCGGGCTCGACCGGGGCGCTCTCCTACCTGGAGGCCGCCCGCGAGCTCGCGCTGCGTGCGGTGGGCGAGGGCGGCTCGCTGGTGAGTCAGCGGCGGGACGGCCAGCAGGGGCACGGCGCCCCGGTGGCACAGCACGGCACGACGGAGGGTCATCAGTGAGTGGTCGCAGGGGTCTGGGTCGAGGGCTGGAGGCGCTGATCCGCCCCGCCGCGCCGGTGGACGGCGAGGCGGAGGCGAAGTCTGCGACAGCCGCGCCCGCACCGGCCCCGGTGGGGGCGAACGGCGGGACGGCGCCGGCCTCGGTGCCGCCGCTGCCGAGTGGCCGCGGCACGGTGGCGGCCCGGGCGGCCGCGGAGAAGCAGGCCGCGCAGGCGCAGCCGGCGGGTGCCTACTTCGCCGAGCTGCCGCTGGACGCGATCACCCCCAACCCGCGCCAGCCGCGTGAGGTCTTCGACGAGGACAAGCTGGCCGAGCTGGCGACCTCCATCAAGGAGGTCGGTCTGCTCCAGCCGATCGTGGTGCGCCAGGTCGGTGTCGACAGCTTCGAGCTGATCATGGGCGAGCGCCGCTGGCGTGCCTCCCGGGAGGCCGGGCTGGAGCGGATCCCGGCGATCGTCCGGGCCACCGAGGACGACAAGCTGCTGCTGGACGCCCTCCTGGAGAACCTGCAGCGCGCCGAGCTGAACCCGCTGGAGGAGGCCGCCGCCTACGACCAGCTGCTGCGGGACTTCTCCTGCACCCACGACCAGCTGGCCGACCGGGTCGGTCGCTCGCGCTCGCACGTCTCCAACACGCTGCGGCTGCTGAAGCTGCCGCCGACCGTCCAGACCAGGGTGGCGGCCGGCACCGTGATGGCCGGGCACGCGAGGGCGCTGCTGGGCCTGTCCGACCCGGAGCGCCAGGAGCAGGTGGCGGCCCGGATCAACGCGGAGGGCCTGAGCGTGCGCAACGTCGAGGAGATCGTCATGATGATCAACTCGGCGGCGGAGACCGAGGCGGACAAGCCGAGGCGCCAGGCCCCCAAGGCGGGCAAGCTGCTCTCCCCGGCCTTCAACGACCTCGCGAGCCGGCTGTCGGACCGTTTCGACACCCGGGTCAAGGTCGAGGTCTCGCAGCGTGGCGGCAAGCTGGGCAAGGGCAAGGTGGTGCTGGAGTTCGGTTCGGTGGAGGACCTCAACCGGATCCTGGACAGCATGGCCCCCGGCGAGGACGGTCTGCGGCTGTCGCAGGGCTGAGCCGGACTTCGGGGCCGAGGGCACCGACCCGATGGGTGCATGCTTCACGTGAGCGCTGTTTCACGTGAAACATGCACCCATCGGTGTTCGTGGGGGAATGCTCGACGGTGAGGTGGAGGAGGAGGTACGGGCAATGGGACGCCGGATGGCTCCGCTGACGCTGGACAACCTCGGGGACCTGCCGAACGGCTGCCGTTCCTGTGTGTTCTGGGAGCTGGACCCGGTCAGCGCGAAGGAGGCGGTGGAGTCCGGGAAGCCGGAGCTGGAGAAGGAGGGGTGGATCTCCACGGTGCTGCTGGAGTGGGGCTCCTGCGGTCGGATCGTCTATGTGGACGACCAGCCCGCGGGGTTCGTGCTCTACGCGCCGCCCGCCTACGTCCCCCGCTCGCAGTCCTTCCCGACCAGCCCGGTCTCGCCGGACGCCGTTCAGCTGATGGTAAGCCGGGTGCTGCCGGGCTACCAGCGCCAGGGGCTCGGCCGGGTGCTGGTGCAGACGGTGGCCAAGGACCTGATCGGGCGCGGGGTGCGGGCGATCGAGGCCTTCGGCTCGGCCGGACGGCTGCCGACCAGCTGTGTGCTGCCGGCCGACCACCTGCTCGCGGTCGGCTTCAAGACCGTCCGGCCGCACGTCCGCTACCCGCGGCTGCGGCTGGAGGCGCGGACCACGCTCTCCTGGCGGGGGGACGTGGAGGGGGCGCTGGAGCGGCTGCTCGGCGGCGGGCGCAAGGAGCCGGCGCTGCGACCGTTCTGAGCGCGGGCCGTGCGGGCGGCTCCGAGCGCGGGCGGTGCGGGAGGCGGAGGAACGAGAACGGCGGCGGGGGGGCCCGGGGGGGGGGCCCCCCCCCGGGGGGGGGGGGGGGCCGCCGCCAAGAATTAAAAGGCCCCCGGCCGCCGCAGCCCCCCCCGCGGGCCGGGGCCCGGGGGT
>NZ_JBITFB010000019.1:0-27394 GCF_044455625.1 Kitasatospora sp. NPDC051164
CGACGACCAGCGGTACGTCGACGGCAGGGTGCAGTTGCCGCCCGGTGGGGTCGACGTCCCGGACAGGCCGGTCCACTTCTGGTTGCTGCCGCCGGTGCAGTTCCAGAGCTGCACCGCCGTGCCGTTGGCCGCGCCGGCGCCCGCGACGTCCAGGCACAGTCCGGATTCGACGCCGACGATCGTGCCGTCGGAGTTCACCCGCCACTGCTGGTTCGCGGCGCCGCTGCAGGTCCAGATCTGCACCCGGGTACCGGCCGTGGTGGCGTGGCCCGGCACGTCCAGGCACTTGTTGCCGTACACGGTCAGCTGGTTGCCGGACGTCGACGTCCACAGCTGGTTGGTGCCGCCCGAGCAGTCGTAGATCTGCAGGGACGCGCCGTCGCGCTGGTCGGCGTTCGACACGTCGAGACACCGGCCGGAACCCGCACCGCGCAAGGCGCCGCTGGTGTCCGCCTGAGCGGGGGTTGCGACGAGCATCGCGGCCAGCGCCGCCACGGCCGCGACCACGGCGGTGAGCACCGCGGACACCGGCCTGCGGCTGGAACCTCGTTTGTGCATGGGATCTCCTTCGTGAACGGATGGAGCTGTCACCCGGCTTTGTTATCGCTCACATACGCGGGTGCGCGCCTGCCGTGAGCGCGCACCCCCGCGGCTCAGGTCACTTGAAGTTCCAGTGCTGGTTGGCGCCGCCGTTGGAGTCCCAGATCTGGACGGGAGTGCCGTTGGCGGTCTGACCACCGGGGATCTCCAGGGCGCGGCCGCTGGCGACGTTGGTCAGCGTGTAGGAGCCGTCGCTGTTCTGCCCGGCCCGCCAGTGCTGGTTGGCGCCGCCGTTGGAGTCCCAGACCTGCATCTTCGTCCCGTTGCCCGTCTGGTTGGCCGGCTCGTCCAGGGCGCGGCCGCTGGCGATGTTGGTCAGCGTGTAGGAGCCGTCGCTGTTCTGGGTGGCCCGCCACTGCTGGTTGGCGGCGCCGCCGGCCTCCCACACCTGGAGCGGGGTGCCGTTGCCGTTCTGTCCTGCGGGCTCGTCGAGAACGCGTCCGGCGGCCACGTCGGAGAGCGTGTAGACGGTGCCGGAGACGATGCCCCCGCTCGGCGTGCCGTTGGCGCTGCCGCCCAGGGTGGTGAGGACCGCGCCGTACGCGGGCTTCTTGTTGCCGTTGTTGTCGAACAGCAGGGGGTTCTCGCCGCTGCGCCAGGAGTCGCTGTCGCGGATGCCCCATACCGTGATGCCGGTGCACCGGGCGACGGACAGGCAGGCGTTCACCGCGTTGGCGTACGCGGTGGTGGACGCCTGGGCGATGTCGAGCTCGGTGAGCTGGACGTCAACGCCCAGAGCGGCGAAGTCGGACAGTGTGGTCTGGAAGTTGGACGGCGGGCCGCCGGCGCCGAAGTGGCTCTGGAAGCCGACGCAGTCGATGGGCACGCCGCGGGACTTGAAGTCCTTGACCATGGTGTAGACGCCCTGGGTCTTGGCGTCGGTCCAGTTCTCGATGTTGTAGTCGTTGTAGCAGAGCTTGGCCGAGGGGTCGACGTTCCGGGCGGTGCGGAAGGCCTCCTCGATGAAGCCGTCGCCCAGCACGTTCTGGAACACCGAGCTGCGGTGTCGGCCGCTGCCGTCGTCGGCGAAGGCCTCGTTGACGACGTCCCAGGCGTAGATCTTGCCCTTGTAGTGGGACATCTCGGTGGTGATGTGGTTGTCCATCACGCCGCGCAGGGTGTTCGCGTCGCCGATGGAGCTGACCCAGGACGGGAGCTGCGAGTGCCAGACCAGGGTGTGGCCGCGCATCCGCTGGCCGTGCGCGTTGGCGTGGCCGACGATCGAGTCGGCGGGGGCGAAGTTGAAATTGCCGCGGGAGGGTTCGATGGTGTCCCACTTCATCTCGTTCTCCGGGGTGATCATGTTGAATTCCCGGTCGAGAATGGTGGAGTACGTCGAGTCACCGAGCCGACCGGCGGCCACGGCGGCGCCGAAGTAGCGGCCGCTGCCGGCGGCGGCCGCGCCCAGCGTGGTCGACCCGGCGGCATGAGCCGCGGGGCTCGCGGTGACGACGGTGGCCGCACCGACGAGCATGCACGCGGTCGCCGTCAGGGTCTTGCGGGGGAGGGGTTTCGTGTGGAGCCAGGGCATGACGGATCGTTCTCCTCGGGTGCGGGATGCCCGCGCACCGGTCGGGGGCGGGCGTCGTCTGGTAGTCGTGCGCGTACTGCCGGGTGGAGCGGTTCCTGCCGGGCGGAGCGGGGGCGTGTCCGCGCGGTGCCCGGCGACTGGCCGGCACTGACTGTGAGCGTTAACAATCAAGGGTGGACACGCGCCGGCCCGGAAGGCGCAGGTGAGATCTCCCGCAGGCGTGATACGGCGTCAACGCCTGGGGCGGTGGCGGGCCGTCAGCTCGCGCTGCAGGAGACCGTCGGCCACGTGGTGCTGCCGTTCTTCATCACGGTCATGCCCCAGGTGTTGCCCGCGCCGTTGGGGGTGGCAACGAGGGTCTGGGCGTCGGGGTAGGACGCGTTGATGTTCCAGGTCGAGCTGATCTTCTCCGGGGAGGGCACCTTCACGGTGACCTTCCAGGGGGTCGATCCGGTGACCGAGACGTTCAGGTTGTACCGGTCGCTCCACGAGTCACCGGCGGAGAGTGTCGCGGTGCAGCTGCCGCCGGTGCCACCGCCGGTGCCGCCGCCGGAGGAGCCGAGTGTGATGTCGGAGCTGCCACTGCTCCGGTAGCCCTCGGTGGCCATGATCTCGTAGTTCATGGTGCCGAGGTTCATGCCGTACTTGGCCCACGCGTCGAAGTGGTTCCCGACGGTGACGGTTCCGCCGGTCCGCCTGGCCTGACGGACGCTCCAGTATTGGTTGAAGGTCTTGATGCCCTCGATGGAGGGGGCGTTGTAGCGCGTCGTCTCGTAGATGTCGTAGGTGCCGCCGTCCGTGGTGACGGTGCCCTTGTACGCGCCGGTGGGCTTGTAGGAGCCGTAGTTCTCGACGACGTAGTACTCGACGAGCGGGTTGGTGCTCCAGCCGTAGAGCGAGAGGTAGGCGTTGCCGCTGGTGCTCCACGTGCCCGAGTAGGTCACCGGGTTGCGTGACCCGGTGCTCCAGCCCTTGCCGGCGACGAAGTTGCCGGCGCCGCTCCAGGAGGTGCTGTAGTGACCGCCGCCGTTCAGGGACATCGAGGCCGCACCGGTGCCCTCGGTCCAGAACGAGTAGAAGTATCCGCCGTCGGTGCCGGTCTGGTTCGTGGTGACGGTCGCGGCCTCGGCGGTGCCGGGCGCGACCAGGACGGCGGCGAGGGCCAGGGGGAGGACGCGCGCCTTGCCGGCCGGCCGCCGGGGGTGATCGACCTTGCGGCTCTTGGGGTGGGGAAAGTTCACGGGGGTGATCCGTCCTGCCGATGGGTGGGAGCGCAGCACTGCGCCGCCGACGGCCGCGAGGGTGGGGTCGCCCGGACGGCGTCGTGCAGTGGGTGCACGGAACCGGCTTGTCGTCAACAAGTCCGCGCTTGTGGGTGGTTGGCGACGCGGGGGCCTGGATCCGGGGCCGCTCGGACTTGTCGACGGCGCCAGTGTTGGCCTGAGCCCGACAAGTTGTCAACGCTTTCGACCGAAACGGCGATACCTTCGCCCGCTCTCAGGCTCGCCCCCGCCGGTGAACGTGCTGGCCAGGCGCTCGGCGGTCGACCGCCGAGCCCAGGGGCTCGGTCAGGAGCCTCCCGATTTCCCTGCGGCTCCCCCACGTTCCCCACGGGTGGATCGCAATCAACGCGGAAGAACTGCGAAAGTTTCGCGATCCGGATGTCGGTGTCCCGTCGGGGCTGCTCGCGGCGCGGGGGCCCGTGCCGCTCCGGTCAGGGCCGGCTGGGCGCCACGGCGCTGGAGCGCACCACCAGGGTGGTCGACAGTTCGAGGCGGGTGGGGGACGCCGGAGCCTCCCCGGTGCGGAGAGCGAGGATCAGACGGGTCGCCTGTTCGGCCATCTCACGCAGGGGTTGGCGGACGGTGGTCAGCGCGGGGCTGGTCCATTGCGCGATGTCCAGGTCGTCGTAGCCGACCACGGAAAGGTCCTCTGGGATGCGAAGGCCGCGGACCCGGGCGGCCTCCATGACCCCGAGCGCCTGGAGGTCGCTGCCGGCGAAGATCGCGGTGGGCCGGTCGGGGAGCTCCAACAGCCGTTCGGCCTGGGCGAATCCGCCCTCGGTGTGGAAGTCGCCGAAGGCGGTCAGCGCGGGGTCGACCGCCAGGCCGGCCATGGACATCGCGGAGCGGTAGCCGTCCAGTCGGGCCAGGGAGCAGAGGGTGTCCTCGGGGCCGGTGACGATGGCGATGCGCCGGTGGCCGAGCTCGATCAGGTGCCGGGTGGCGGCGAGGCCGCCGGCCCAGTTGGCCGAGCCCACCGAGGGCACGTCCGGATCGGGGTTGCCGGCCGGGTCGACGATCACGAACGGGATGGAGCGTGCGCGCAGTTGGCGCTTGAACTCGGGCGGCAGGCTGGAGAAGACCAGCACGACACCGAGGGGGCGCCGGCGCAGCACCGCCTCGATCCACTCCGGCCCGGGGGCGCGGCGTGAACCGCTGTGGGTGACCACGACCGCCGCTCCGTGCTCGCTCGCCACGGCCTCGACGCCACGCAGGAGTTCCATCGCCCAGAGGCTGTCGAGCTCGTGGAAGACGATCTCGACGAGGGGTGCTTCCCCGCCGCCGCGCGCGGCGCGCCGGTAGTCGTGGCCGCTCAGGACCTGCTCGACGCGGACGCGGGTGGCCGCCGCCACGTCGGTACGGCCGTTGAGGACCTTCGAAACCGTCGAAACGGAGACCTCGGCCTCGCGCGCGATGTCCGCGAGGGTCACCCGTCCCAGTTCATCGCCCTTTTCCATGGAGGCAGCATAAGGCACGGGCGGCGCAGGGCAGTTGGCGCATCACGCTTCAGTAACCCCCGATCCGGGGGGTTGACCCGAAACCTGTCCGCAACCTAGCGTCCCGGCCAGCGGTAATTTCGAGAAACAGGTCGAAACTTTAGGGGACTTGTGATGAAGAGGCGCACTTTAGCGGCTGCACTCGGCCTGGCCGCGGTCATGGCGGGGACGACCGCCTGCGGCAGTGGCGGTTCATCCTCCGCCGGCGGGGGCTCCGGCACGATCCACGTCCTGGTCTACGGGGACGCCAGCAACAAGGTCGAGAAGCAACTGGTCGACACCTTCAACAAGACGTCGAAGGTCAAGGCCGTCCTGGACACGATCCCCGGCGCGGACTACCAGGCCAAGCTCAACACCGTCATCAACACCCCCCAGGCGCCGGACGTCTTCTTCAACTGGGGCGGCGGCAGCATCCAGCCCTATGTGAAGTCCGACCTGCTGCTCCCGTTGGACGACATGATCGCCGCGGACCCGGCGCTGAAGAGCAACTTCCTGCCGTCGGTGTTCAACACCGCGGTGATCGACGGCAAGTCCTACGGCATCCCGATGCGCGGCACCCAGCCGGTGCTGCTGTTCACCAACAAGAAGGTGCTGGCCGACGCCGGCCTGAGCGCCCCGAAGACCTGGGACGACCTGCTGGGCGTCGTCCGGGCGCTCAAGGCCAAGGGCATCACCCCGATCGCCCTCGGCGGCGGCGACCAGTGGCCGACCCTGATGTGGTACGAGTACGTGTTCGACCGTGTCGCGGGCCCCGAGCTGTTCCAGAAGGCGCTGTCCGGAGACCGGAGCGCCTGGGAGAGCGAGGACGCCAAGAAGGCCCTGGGCATGCTCAAGCAACTGGTCGACGCCGGGGCGTTCGGCTCGAACTTCGACTCGGTCAAGTTCACCGACGGCGGCTCCCCGGCCCTGCTGGCCAAGGGCAAGGCGGGCCTGGAGCTGATGGGCTCCTGGGAGTACGCCACCCAGCGGGACGCCAACCCCGACTTCGCCAAGAGCGGTCTCGGGTACGGCAACTTCCCCGCCATCGCCGGCGGCAAGGGCGACCCGGCCGACGTGGTCGGCAACACCAACAACTTCTACTCGGTGCTGAAGAAGAGCAGGCATCCCGAGGCAGCCGCCGCCTTCCTGAAGCTCATGTACTCCGAGGAGTTCGTGAAGGCGCAGCTGGCGATCGGCAACCTGCCGACCACCACCAACACCGAGCAGTTCCTCGCCACCGCGGACAACCCCGAGTACTCGAAGTACCAGTACGACCTGGTCAAGGCCGCCCCGTCGTTCCAGCTGTCCTGGGACCAGGCGTACCCGCCGGCCGCCAACGCGCCGATCCACACCGCCGTCCAGCAGTTCTTCAACGGCAAGCTCGACGTGGACGGCTTCATCAAGGCCATGCAGGCCCTGCCCGCCTCCTGAGACGGATCGCCATGAGTGCTCCCTCCTTGGTGTCCGGGTACGGTCGCCGCCTGCGGGCGCGGCCTCGCCGGACCGGCGTCGGGGTGACCCGCCCGGGCCTTGCCTGGGCGCTGCCCGCGACCGTGTTCTTCCTGATGTTCGCGCTTCTGCCGCTGGTCCTGGTGGCGGTGCTCTCCTTCACCAGCTGGAACGGCGTCGACGCCCCCCGGTTCAACGGCTTCGCCAACTGGACCAAGCTGCTGCACGACCCGGTGATGACGCAGAGCGTCGGTCTGACCCTGGTGCTGACCGTGGCCGGCGTGGTCGTGCAGACCCCGGTGAGCATCCTGCTGGGCGTGTGGGCGGCCGGTCGCCAACGCAACCGTGCCGTGCTGTCCGCGATCTTCTTCGTCCCGCTGCTGCTGTCCGCGACCGCGATCTCGGTGGTCTGGCGCGCCATCCTCGACCCCAACTTCGGTGTGCCGTCGCAGCTGCAATGGCTCTTCGGCGACGGCAATCTGATGGGAAGTCAGAAGAGTGCCATCGCGGTGCTCACCTTCGTCGGCATGTGGCAGTGGACGCCCATGCATGCCCTGATCTACCAGGGCGGCGCCCGGGCGATCCCGCAGGTGCTCTACCAGGCCGCGTCCATCGACGGTGCGGGCAAGGTGCGGCAGTTCTTCCACATCACCCTGCCGCAGCTGCGCAACACCGTGATCACGTCGATGATCCTGATGCTGGTCGGCGGCCTCACCACCTTCGACACCGTCCTCATCCTCACCCAGGGCGGCCCCGGCACCGACACCACCAACAGCGCCTACTACATGTACCAACAGGCCTTCAAGAGCTTCGACTTCGGCGCGGGCTCGGCCATCGCCCTGGTCCTCGTGGTGGTCGCCGCCCTGATCTCGCTGGCCGTCGTGCGCCTGTCCGGCTACGACAGGATGCGCAGCACCACGGAGGGACTTTGATGCGACAGCGCCCCAACCGCCTCGCCGGGCTCGGCTCGCTGCTCTGGCTGGCGCTGGTCGGCTTCCCGCTGTACGTCCTGCTGATCGCGACCTTCCGGACCCGCTCCGACTACTCCTCGCAGGGGCCGCTCACCTTCCCCGCGCAGCTGACGCTGCAGAACTACATCGACGACTTCTCCAACGGCTTCGGCCGGGACTTCCTCAACACGCTCCTCGTCACCGTGAGCGTGGTCGCGATCGTGCTGCTCGTGGTGCCCCCGCTCGCCTACGCGATCGTCCGGGCCCGGGGCAGGACCATCGGCACGGTCTTCCGGATCTTCCTGCTGGGGCTGGCGATTCCGGCGCAGGCCGTGATCGTGCCGATGTTCTACGTCATCAGCAAGGCCGGCCTCTACGACAACCTGCTCGGCATCATCCTGCCCACCGCGGCGTTCTGCCTGCCGGTGTGCACGCTGGTCCTCACCGGCGCGATGCGGGACATCACCGGCGAGCTCTACGAGGCCATGGCCATGGACGGTGCCACCCCCTGGCGGGTGTTCTGGCAGCTGGTGCTGCCGCTGTCCAAGGGCGGTCTCTCCTCCGTCGTGGTCTTCGCCGCGCTGCAGGCGTGGAACGGCTTCCTGTTCCCGCTGATCCTCACCCAGTCGGAGAGCACCAAGGTCATCACCCTCGGCCTGTACGACTTCCAGACCGAGCACGGCGTCGACGTGCCCGGTCTGCTCAGCGCCGTCGTGCTGTCGACGCTCCCCGTCTTCATCGTCTACCTGTTCGCCCGACGCGCCTTGGTCCAAGGCCTCATGGGCGTCGGAGGAAAGTGACCGGCAACAACATGAACCTGGCCGTCCCATCCGCTGCCCCGACCGCCCGCTGGCGCGACCGCGCGCTCAGCCCCGAGGAACGCGCGGACGCCGTGCTCGCAGAGATGACGCTTCCGGAGAAGCTGGCCCAGCTCGTCGGCGTCTGGGTCGGCGCCTCCGACGAGGGCGGCGACGTCGCCCCGCACCAGCACGACATGGAGGATCCGCCCGCCCTCGACGACCTGCTCCCGTCCGGGCTGGGCCAGTTGACCCGGCCCTTCGGCACGGCGCCGGTCGACCCGGCGCTGGGCGCGCTCTCGCTGGCCCGCAGCCAGCAGCGCATCGCCGCCGCGAACCGGTTCGGCATCCCGGCCCTCGCGCACGAGGAGTGCCTGGCCGGCTTCGCCGCCTGGGGCGCCACCGCCTACCCGGTGCCGCTCTCCTGGGGTGCCACCTTCGACCCGGACCTGATCCGGCGGATGGCCGCGGCCATCGGCCGCGACATGCGCGCGGTCGGCGTCCACCAGGGCCTCTCCCCGGTCCTCGACGTCGTCCGGGACGCCCGCTGGGGCCGGGTCGAGGAGACCATCGGCGAAGACCCCTACCTGGTCGGCACGGTGGCCACCGCCTACGTGCAGGGCCTGGAGTCGGCGGGGATCGTCGCCACGCTCAAGCACTTCGCGGGGTACTCGGCCTCGCGCGCCGGACGCAACCTCGCCCCCGTGGGCATGGGCGCGCGGGAGCGTGCCGACGTGATCCTGCCGCCCTTCGAGATGGCGGTGCGCGAGGGCCGGCCCCGTTCGGTCATGCACGCCTACACCGACACCGACGGCGTCCCCTCGGCCGCCGACGAGGCGCTGCTGACCGGGCTGCTGCGCGACAGCTGGGGCTTCGAGGGGACCGTGGTCGCCGACTACTTCGGCATCGCCTTCCTCAAGGTGCTGCACGGCGTCGCCGGAGACTGGGCCGAGGCCGCCGCACTCGCCCTGGCCAGCGGCGTGGACGTGGAACTGCCCACCGTCAAGACCTACGGGGAGCCGCTGCTGCGCGCCGTCGAGGACGGGACCGTGCCCGAGTCGCTGGTCGACCGGGCGCTGCGCCGGGTGCTGGTGCAGAAGGCCCAACTCGGCCTGCTGGACCAGGACTGGGAGGCCGTCCCGGCGGCGATCGCCGGTCGGCCGCTCGACGACCCGCACGCGCTGCGCGGCTCGGTCGACCTGGACCCCCCGGAGAACCGCGCCCTCGCCCGGGAGATCGCCGAGCAGGCCGTGGTGCTGCTGCGCAACGACGGCACCCTGCCGCTGCGCGGCCCCCGCCGGATCGCGCTGATCGGCCCCAACGCCGACACCCCGACCTCGGTGCTGGGCTGCTACGCCTTCCCCGTACACGTCGGCAGCCAGCACCCCGGGATCCCGGTCGGCATCGAACTGCCCACCCTGGGCCAGGCGTTGGCGGCCGAGTTCCCCGACAGCGAGATCCGGACGGTGGCCGGGGCGAGCGTCGACGGGCTCGACACGTCCGGCTTCGCCGAGGCCGTCGAGGCGGCCCGGCAGGCCGATGTCGTGATCGTCGCCCTCGGGGACCGGGCCGGCCTGTTCGGGCGCGGCACCAGTGGCGAGGGCTGCGACGCCGAGTCCCTGGAACTGCCCGGCGTGCAGCAGCAGTTGCTCGACGCACTGCTGGACACCGGCAGGCCGGTCGTGCCGGTGCTGCTCGCCGGCCGCCCCTACGCGCTGGGACGCGCGGCGACCGAGGCGGCGGCCCTGGTGCAGACCTTCTTCCCCGGCGAGGCAGGGACCGGGGCGATCGCCGCCGTGCTCAGCGGCCGGACCAACCCCTCAGGCCGACTGCCGGTCAGCATCCCGGCCCGGCCGGCCGTGCAGCCCTCCACCTACCTCGCCGCCCGCCTGGCCGGACCCAGCGAGGTGTCCAGCACGGACCCGACCCCCGCGTTCGGATTCGGGCACGGCATCGGCTACACCACGTTCGCCTGGACCGACCTGGAGGTGGAGCAGGCCGCCGCCCCGACGGACGGCGAGTTCGGCCTCGCCTTCACCCTGCGCAACACCGGTGAGCGGAGCGGCAGCGAGACCGTCCAGCTCTACCTGCACGACCCCGTCGCCTCCGTCGTCCAGCCGGTCCTGCGGCTGATCGGCTACCGGCGGATCACCCTCGACGCGGGGGCACGGTCCAGGATCCGGGTCCGCGTCCCCGCCGACCTCGCGTCCTTCACCGGACGCGACGGTCGACGCATCGTCGAGCCGGGCGAGCTGGAACTGCGGGTCTCCGCCTCCAGCACCGACGTCCGGCTCACCGCCACCGTCCGACTGGACGGCCCGGTCCGCGCGCTGGACCACACCCGGCGCCTGCACGCGGACTTCCGGTGCACCTGATCCGTCACCGGGCCGGCCGCCGACCGAACCTTCCCCACACCCCTGGCAATCCCGACGGAGAGGTCCCATGTTCCGATCCCGCTCGTTACCGTCCCGTCTCCTGGGCATCGTCGCCGCGATCGGCCTCGCGGTCGGCCTGAGCCTGCAGGCCGCGCCCCAGGCCGCTGCCACCCCGCAGGCCGCCGCCTCCCAGGCCGCCACCCCGCAGGCCGCCGCCTCGCTGACGCAGATCACGAACTTCGGCACCAACCCGACAGGTCTGCTGATGCACCTGTACGTGCCGAGCAGCGTCAGGGCCAACCCACCGATCCTGCTGGCCCTGCACGGGTGCCAGGGGACGGGGCCCTACCTGTACTCCAGCACCGACTTCGGGTCGCTGGCCGACCGGTACGGGTTCCTCGTCATCTACCCCTCGACGAACCCGAGCGGAAGTTGCTGGGACGTCTCCTCGGACCAGGCGCTGACCCGCAACGGCGGCAGTGACCCGGTCGGGCTCATGTCGATGATCACCTACACGGAGCAGCACTACGGCGGCAACGCCAACGCCGTGTACGTGACCGGCGAGTCGTCGGGCGGGATGATGACGAACGTGATGCTCGCCGACTACCCCGATGTGTTCAAGGCGGGCGCGGCGTTCATGGGAGTGCCCTACCACTGCTTCCACACGGGCACCGTACGCGGCTGGAACGCGGACTGCGCCCAGGGCAAGGTGTCCATGAGCCCGCAACAGTGGGGCGGACTGGTCCGCACCACGGGGGATCCCGGCTACACCGGTCCGCGTCCGCGCGTGCAGCTGTGGCACGGAACCGCCGACACGATCCTGAGCCACAACAACCTCGGTGAAGAGATCAAGCAGTGGACCGACGTCCTCGGCGTGAGCCAGACCCCGTCGGCCACGGACACCCCCGCGGCGAACTGGAACCGTACGCGGTACGACAACAGCGCCGGCACCACCCAGGTCGAGGCGTACAGCATCGTCGGGGCCGGGCATCAACTGCCCGTCCAGGGAACCGCGATGGCCGCCAACGCCATCCACTTCATGGGCCTGGACGCGGGGTCCTCCGGCGGCGCCACGACCGGCGCGCTGCACGCGGTGGCCGCGGGCAAGTGCCTGACCGACGCGAACAACGCGACGCCGGGCACCCAGCAGCAGATCCACACCTGCAACGGCAGCGAGAACCAGACCTGGACCCGTACGGCATCGAAGCAGCTGACCGTGATCGTCGGTGGCAGCACGCTGTGCCTGGACGCCAACGCCAAGGGCACCACCGACGCCACCAAGGTGGTCGTCTGGTCCTGCAACGGCCAGGCCAACCAGCAGTGGCAGCTGAACTCGAACGGCACGATCACCGGGGTGCAGTCGGGGCTCTGCCTGGACGTGGCCGGCCTGGCCACCGCCGACGGCTCGCCCGTCCAGCTGTGGAGCTGCAGCGGCGGCAGGAACCAGCAGTGGACGTTCGGATGATCGGAGGTCGCCGCGGTCGCGCCGGTCGCGGTGACCCGGTCCGGCCGTAGCCGCGCGGTCTGCCCGCCCCGCCGTGACGGCGCGGCGGGCAGACCGCCCGGGCGGTGCTCAGGTGCAGTCGGTGCCGTTCAGGGTGAAGCGGGCCGGTGCCGTGTTGGCGCCGGAGTACGTCGCCTGGAAGCCGAAGCTCGCGCTCGCGCCGGCGGCCAGGGTGCCGTTCCAACCGGCGTCCCGCGCGCTCACGGCGCTGCCGGACTGGGCCACCGCCGCGTTCCACCCGCTCGAGATCCGCTGGTCACCCGGGAAGCTCCAGCCGAGCGTCCAGCCGGAGGCGGCGGCGGTGCCGGTGTTCCGCACGGTCACCGTCGCGGTGAACCCGCCGCTCCAGGCGTTGTCGACCCGGTACGCCACCGAGCAGGACGTCGCGGGCGGCACCGGTGTCGCCCGCCGTTCGGCGGCGAACGCCGCGAGCCAGGCCAGCGAGGCGTTCCAGTTGATCGCCACCTCGTTGGTCGAGTACGAGCCGATGTCGTCGACGTAGCAGGCGGCCGGTGCGCAGCCCGTCAGTTGGGCCTTCGCCACCGGATCCTCCAGGCCGGCGTCCGGGCCGCCCGCGAGGGAGCCGGCCGGCGGGTGCGGCAGCGAGGCGTCGTTCTGGTGCGCCCAGAACCGGTGGTGCTCGTTCTCCGAGGCCCGCTCGCCGTAGCCGCTCACGTAGGAGCGGTCCAGCGCGTTGCGGCCGAGCAGGTAGTCCAGCGCCTCCAGCGCGCCGGTCCGGTAGCGCGCGGCACCGGTCAGCTCGTAGGCGACGGCCAGCACCATCGCGTTGCCGGCGACCGAGCTGTTGGACCCCCAGACGTAGCCGTCGGCGGCGATCGGCACCGCGTAGCCCTGTCCGGCCATGGTGGACAGGTGGCCGTCGGCGGCCGAGATCAGCAGGCCGCGCAGACGCGTCACGTCGTCGGCGGGCAGGGCCACGCCGGGCACGGTGGCCAGGGTGATCCGGCCGAGTGTCGCGGTGCCGCCCCACCAGAACGCGTCGACCGGCTTGGTGTGGTGCGGGGAGGAGGTGACCGCGTCCCGGTACTGCGACTCGCCGGTGGTGGCGAGGAGTTCGGCCGCGGCCCAGTAGAACTCGTCGGAGACGTCGGCGTCCTCGTAGGCGCCGCCGCCGGTGTTGTCGGTCGCCGGGGCGAGGACGTTCGGGTTGGCCCTGGCGGCCGTCCAGGCGCGGCGGGCCGCGTCCAGGCAGCGGGCGGCGAAGGCGGCGTCGTACGGTGCGTACACCCGGGCGCACTGCGCCGCGGTGGCGGCCAGGTTGAGCGTGGCGGCGGTCGAGGGCTTGTGCAACTCGCGTGGCTGTTCGTCGAGTTCGGGCCGGGTCGGCAGGCCGGTCCACTGCGCGTCGTGCATCTTGTGGAAGGCCATCCCGGCCATCGGCTTGCCGTCCGGGACCTGCATCCGCAGCAGGAAGTCCAGTTCCCAGCGGGCCTCGTCCAGCACGTCCGGCACCCCGTTGCCGCGCTCGGGAACGCGCAGCGTGGAGTCGCCCAGCGCCGCGTCGCCGCCCGAACGGTGGGCTCGTTCGAAGGAGTTGACCAGCTCCCAGGTCGCGATGCCGCCGTTGACCACGTACTTGCCCTGATCGCCGGCGTCGTACCAGCCGCCGCGGACGTCCGACCGGTAGTCGCACACCCCGGCCTGGCACGGCACGCTGGTGTCGCCCTGGTTCGGCGCCACGCCCAGGTGGCCGGCGGGGCGCGCGTACGCGCTGCCGGCCAGGGCCGCGTCGATGGCGATGCCGCTGCGCTGCTGGTAGAAGAACGACATGCTGTCGGCGCGCAGCCCGTCGTACAGCGACGCCGAGATGTCGAACGGGTGGCTCGCCCGGCCGTCCACGACCAGGGTGAGGCCGGTGCCGGTGCCGGTGTACGCGCCGAAGTCCACCAGGTGCGTGGACTGGCCGGACGCCTGGTCGGCGCCGTGCACGGTGGTGGTGCCGGCGGCGACCTGCGTGCCGGAGGCGTCGCGCAGCTGCCAGGCGAGTGGGGAGGTCGCGGAGCTGATCACGGTCGCCCGCTTGGGCCCGTCCGGCAGGTAGCCGAGCTGGTTCACGCGGACGGGGAAGTCGGCGGCCGTGGTGGCCGTGGCCGTGGCCGCTGTGGTGGTGGCCGGGGCGAACGCGGTGGCGGTCAGCCCGCCGGCGGCCAGGGCCAGGCCGGTGAGCGCGGCGGCCGCGCGTCGGGGCAGTGCGCGGCCGGAGAGGAGGGGAGGCATGGGTGGGGGCCTTCCTTCGGGGGTGGGGAGTGGGGGAGCCCAGGGCGTGGGAGCGCTCCCACTTCCAATGAAGCCAGCCGCGCACAAGGTGCGTCAAGGGTGGGCAGGAGAGGCGAGATTGACCTGACCTCAGGTGCCGACCGGGTTCCGGAACGGCGCGGGCGCATCCGGCGGCCTCGGGTGCGCGGCGCGTTCAGCCCGAGGCCCGGACGACCAACCGGGTGGGCAGCACCACCGATTCGCCGCATGCCGGGTTCCGCAGCAGCAGATCCATCGCATGGGAGCCGAGTTCCTCTACCGGCTGGCGGACGGTGGTCAGCCCCGGCCGGCACCGCGCGGCGACAGGAGAGTCGTCGAAGCCGACCACGGCAACGTCCTCGGGGACCCGCAGGCCGTGCCGCCGAAGGGTCCTGAGGGCGCCCGCTGCCATCTGGTCGGAGGCGGCGAACACGGCGTTGACCTCGGGGCGCCGGTCCAGCAGTCGCTGCATCGCATGCTCGCCCGAAGCGCCGCTGAAGTCGCCGTACGCCACGGCCGGCCGTGCCGCGGCCATCGCGGCCACCGTCTGGTGGTAGCCGGCCAGCCGGTCCGCGCCGGCGGCGGTGTTCGGCGGCCCGGCGATGGTGGCCACGGAGCGACGCCCGGACGCGCACAGCCGTCGCACCGCGTCCCTGGCGCCGGCGAGGTTGTCAGCGTCCACGAACGCCACCGTGCCCGGCTCCGGCGGCCGGCCCAGCGACACCACGGGCACCCCGGCCGCGTGCAGCAACCGGGCGAGCGAGGTGTCCCCCCAGGGGCCGACCAGCAGCACACCGTCGACGTGGCCGCCGCACAGGTAGCGCACCAGCGGCGGTCGCCGGGAGCGCCTGGGCACCGTGAAGACGGCCAACTCCCGTTCTGCGCCGGACAGGGACCGCCGCAGCCCGGCCAGCAGCCGTACCGGGAAGGCGTCCGCGTGGTACTGCAGAGGATCCGCGAAGACCACGACGGCCACCACGCCGGTCGCCCGGGTGCTGGGCGCCCGGCGGCGGACGTACGCCAACTCGCGCACCGCCCGTTCCACCCGGGCCGCCACCTCGGTGGAGACCCGGGCGGAACGGTTGAGCACCCGGGAGGCGGTCGCCGTGGAGACGCCGGCGAGACGGGCGACCTCGGCCAGCGTCGGAGCGGGATCTTTGCCGGGAATGGGCTGGGGCATGGGGCCGTCCTGGATCGGTCCTCGACAGGGGAACCACACCCCGGACCCGTCACCCGCGCCGGCCCACCACCCTTGCCAGCTTGGCCCGTTGAGGGGTCGGCGTCAAGGGATCCGGCACTCCCGCTCACACGGGGTCGGGCAGCCCGGCGCGGCGGATCACCTCCGCGTACCACCGGGCACCCGGCGATCCCCCACGGATCAAGCCGGGGCCCGTGAAATACCGTCGACGGCCGTGGGAGCGCTCCCGGCGGACGCTGTAACTTACACGCTGCCGAGCCGGGCGGCCCACTGCCACCGGGACGCGGCTCCGCGCTGGTCGCCGCCGTTGTCCGGCTGCGCAGAGCCTGCCGACCGGCGTCGCCGGGCCCTGCGGGCGCTTCCCAAGCCGGGCGCGCAAGCCCACGATCGCTCGCAGCACCTCCGTCCGCCGCGCGTCCCCACCCGCGTGGCGGTACCCCACCCATCTGGAGGACGCGCATGCGACGCGAAACCCTGCGTGCCAGGGGCAACCCGCTCACCCTCGCCGCGACGGCCACCGCGCTCGTCCTGGTCGGTGCGGCGGGCGGCGCCGTCACGGTGCCCACCGCGGCGGCGACCGCCGGGCTGTCCTGCGGCGTGAGCTACGCCGTCAACGACTGGGGCAGCGGCTTCACCGCCAACATCACCATCACCGACACCGGCACCACCGCCATCAACGGCTGGACCCTCGGCTACGCCTACACCGGCAACCAGACCCTCCAGAACGGCTGGAACGGCACCTGGACCCAGACCGGACAGACCGTCACCGTCACCAACCCCGGCTACGCCACCACCATCGCCCCCGGCGCCGGCTACACCACCAGCGCCAACTTCTCCTACAGCGCCACCAACACCGCCCCCACCGGCTTCACCGTCAACGGCACCCCCTGCCGCGGCGCCGACCGGCCGCCGACCGTCTCGCTCACCTCCCCGGCAGCCGGGCAGACCTTCACCCCGGGCTCCACCGTGAAGCTCGCCGCCGACGCGGCCGACGCCGACGGCACCGTCTCGAAGGTGGACTTCTACGCCTCGACCTCGGCCGCCGCCAACACCCTGATCGGCACCGCCGTCACCGCGCCGTACGGCGTCGACTGGGCGAACGTGGCGGCGGGCGACTACTCGGTCACCGCCGTCGCCACCGACGACGCCGGCGCCACCACGACCTCCGGCCCTGTCGCGATCAAGGTGGCCGGGCCGAGCGTCCTGGTCAGCCCGGCCACGCTCGCCGTCCAGCAGGGGAGCACCGGCACCTTCACCGTCGCGCTCTCCCAGGCGCCGACCGCGAACACCACGGTCACGGTGGACCGTTCGGGCAACGACCCGGACCTGAGCGTGACGTCCGGCGCCGGCCTCACCTTCACCCCCGGGAACTGGAACGTCCCGCAGACCGTCACCATAGCGGCCGGCACCGATGCCGGGCAGGTCGGCGGGACCGCCACCTTCACCGCCTCCGCGGCCGGCTTCGGCCCCGGCGCCGTCACGGTGACCGAGGCGGCGAAGACCTCGGGCTACGACCAGTACTTCCTGGACCTCTACAGCAAGCTCAAGAACCCGGCGAGCGGGTACTTCAGCCCGCAGGGCATCCCGTACCACGCGGTGGAGACCCTGATCGTGGAGGCTCCCGACTACGGCCACGAGACCACCTCCGAGACCTACAGCTACTGGCTGTGGCTGGAGGCCGACTACGGCCGGGTGACCGGCGACTGGACGGGCTTCAACAACGCCTGGACCAACCTGGAGACCCACCTGATCCCCAGTCACGCCCAGCAGCCCGGTCAGAGCACCTACAATCCGGCCAAGCCCGGCCAGTACGGTCCCGAGAAGGCCCAACCGGACCAGTACCCGGCCAAGTTGAACGGCGGTGTACCGGTCGGCACCGACCCGCTCTCCGCGGAGCTGGGCCGGGCCTACGGCAGTTCGGACATCTACGCCCCGGCCTGGCTGCTGGACGCCGACAACAAGTACGGCTTCGGGCAGTGCGAGGACGGAACCAGCAAACCCAGCCTGATCAACACCTTCCAGCGCGGCCCGGAGGAGTCGGTCTGGGAGACGGTGCCGCAGCCCGACTGCGACCTGTTCACGTACGGCAACAGCAGTTCCGGTTTCCTCAGCCTGTTCAACGACGGCGGCGGCTCCTTCAGCAAGCAGTACAAGTACACCGACGCGCCCGACGCCGACGCCCGGCTGGTCCAGGCCGCCTACTGGGCGGAGCAGTTCGCCACGTCGCAGGGCAAGAGCGCGGCCATCACCGCGACCCTCGCCAAGGCCGCCAAGCTCGGCGACTACCTGCGCTACTCGCTCTACGACAAGTACTTCAAGCAGGCGGGCAACTGCCTCGGCTCCACCACCTGCCCCGGCGGCACCTCCAAGGCGAACGAGCAACTCGGCCTGCTGACCTGGTACTTCGCCTGGGGAGGGGCAGCCGACGGCAGCTGGTCGTGGCGGATCTCCGGCTCCGCCGCCCACCAGGGCTACCAGAACCCGATGGCCGCCTGGGTGCTCGCCAACGACCCCGGCCTGAAGCCGCTCTCGCCGAGCGCCGCCACCGACTGGGCGGGCAGTCTGGACAAGCAGCTCCAGTTCTTCCAGTGGCTGCAGTCCACCGAGGGCGGCATCGCCGGCGGCGCCACCAACAGCTGGGGCGGGAACTACGGCGACGACGCGGCACCGCCGGCGGGCGACCCGACCTTCTACGGCCTGTACTACGACTGGCAGCCCGAGTACCACGACCCCTCCTCCAACCAGTGGTTCGGGTTCCAGACCTGGTCGATGGAACGCTTCGCCGAGTACTACTACGCCACGGGCGACACCCGGGCGAAGGGCATCCTCGACAAGTGGATCCCGTGGGCGATGTCCGTCTCCCGGGCCGACCGGGCCACCGGCACCCTGACCACCCCCGACAAGCTCACCTGGACCGGCGCGCCCGACACCTGGAACGCCACCAGCCCCGGAAGCAACGCGGGCCTGCACGTCGTCGCGAGCGGTACCAGCACCGACGTCGGCGTGGCCGGCTCGCTCGCCAAGACCCTCGCGTACTACGCGGCCAAGTCCGGTAGCAGCAGCGCCCAGAAGTTCGCCCAGAACATCCTGGACACCCTGCACGCCAGGTACACCGACGGCCTGGGCTACTCGGCCGCCGAGACCCGCGCCGACTACAGCCGCTTCACCCAGGCCTACTCATCGACCACCCACCAGGGCCTGTACGTGCCGCCCGGCTGGACCGGCAGCTACCCGGACGGCACCCGGATCAGCTCGGCGAGCAACACCTTCCTGTCGATCCGCCCCTGGTACACCAGGGACCCGCAATGGTCCAAGGTGCAGACCTACCTCGACGGCGGCGCCGCGCCGACCTTCACCTACCACCGGTTCTGGGCCGAGGCGGACATCGCCACCGCCTTCGACACCTTCGCCCAGCTGTTCCCGAGCGTCAACCCGGGCAACTGAGCGGCCCACCCGCGCCGGCTCGGTCCCCGACCCGACCCCGACCCCGGACCCGGCTCCGCGCACGCATGCGAAGCCGAGGCCGGGCCGGACGGCACACGGGCTCCAGGGAAGACACCGGGAGCCCCGCCCGCCCCCACCCCCCACCCCGTGGAGAAACACCATGCGCTGCTCGCTCCGTACGCGGTCCCTGCTCCTGGCCCCGGTGCTGGGCGCCCTCCTGGTCGCGGTCCACCCCGGGACCGCCCACGCCGCCGACCCCACCACCATGACCAGCGGCTTCTACGTCGACCCCGATTCCTCCGCGCGTCGGTGGGTCAACGCCAACCCGGGCGACGGCCGCGCCCCCGCCGTCCGGTCCTCGATCGCCGACGTGCCGACGGCACGCTGGTTCGGCAACTGGAGCGGCACCATCGGGACGGCGACCGGGTCCTTCGCCGGCGCGGCCGCCGCCAAGGGCGAGCTGCCCCTCCTGGTGGCGTACAACATCCCCAACCGCGACATCTGCGCCGGGCAGTCCGGTGGCGGGGCGGGAAGCGCCGCGGACTACCGGACCTGGATCGCCGGCTTCGCCGGCGGCATCGGCAACCGGCCCGCGGTGGTCGTCCTCGAACCCGACTCGCTCGGCGACGAGAGCTGCATGACCCCGGCCCAGATCACCGAGCGCAACGCCCTGCTGAGCAACGCCATCGCGCAGTTCAACGCCAAGGCCCCGAACACCTGGGTCTATCTCGACGCCGGCAACCCCGGGTGGCTGAGCGCCGACACCATGGCCCAGCACCTGGCCGCGGCCGGGGTGAGCGGAGCGCACGGGTTCTCGCTGAACGTGTCGAACTACCTCACCACCACGGAGAACGTCGCCTACGGCAACGCTGTCAACGCGGCCCTGAAGTCCGGGAAGGGCTTCACCAAGCCCTACGTCGTCGACACCAGCCGCAACGGCAACGGCTCCAACGGCGCGTGGTGCAACCCGGCGGGGAGGAGGATCGGGACGCCCACGCAGCGGGGTGGCGGCGCCGAGATGCTGCTGTGGATCAAGGTGCCCGGCGAGTCCGACGGCAACTGCGGTGGCGGCGCCGGATCGACCGCCGGGCAGTTCCTGCCCGAGGTCGCCTACAAGATGATCTACGGCTACTGACATGGCGCGGCCCCGGCCCCGTCCGGGGCCGGGGCCGGCCGCCTCCACCGGTCAGGGGCCGATCGGCAGGACGGAGGTGGGTTCGGTGATCACGAGGGGCTCTCCGGCAGGGGTCAGATGACCGGAGGCCGGGTCGCGGTGGAAGGCCGTCAGGGTGTCGGAACCCTGGTTGGCGCAGAACAGGAGCCGCCCGTCGGAGGTGAGGGCGATGTCGCGGGGCCAGGACCCGCCACAGGCGGTGACGTCGATCAGCTCGGCAGCCGCCCCGTCGTCGTGGAGGGCGTGCACGGCGATCGCGTCGTCGCCGCGGTTGGTCGTGTAGAGGAAGCGGCCGTCCGCGGAGACCCGGACGGCGGCGGCTTGGTTGGCGTTCGGCGCGCCCGGATCCCGGCGCGTCTCAAGCTCGGCGGTGGGTTCGAGGCGGCCCGCGAGCGCGTCCCAGGTGCAGACGGTGAGGGTGGAGGAGAGTTCGTTGAGGACGTAGACGTGTCCTGCCGACGGGTGGAACGCCAGGTGCCGGGGGCCACGTCCGGCCGGCAGTCGGACGGTTCGGTGTGCGCTGAGCCGGCCGGTGGCCGGATGGAAGGCGTAGACGTAGACCCGGTCGGTGCCCAGGTCCGTACAGAGGAGGAACCGTCCGTCCGGCGAGGGGGCTGCCATGTGGGCGTGCGGGGCGGTGCGCAGTTCGCCGGAGGCCTCGCGGCCGGGATGGCGGACGGTCTGCACCGGCTCGGCGGCGGCGACCGCGTCGCCGGCGCCGGTGGGGATGACCGAGAGGACGCCGTCGCCGTAGTGGGCCGCGAAGAGGTGTGAACCGCTGGGGTGGACCGCGAGGTGGCAGGGGCCCATGCCACCGCTCATGGTGGTGGCGGGCAGACTGAGGGTCCCCGTGCGGGGATCGATCCGGAGGGAGAGGACCTGCCCGGCTTCCTGTTCCAGGACGGCGTGCAGGACCGCGCGGGTCGGGTCGAGGGCCGCGTAGGACGGACGGTCGACCGGCAGGGTGCGAAGGAGACCCATGGTGCCGGTGGCGTCGTAGCCGACGGTGGACAGGCCGGCGCCGGGAGTGTCGGCCGGGGCGGCACTGCCGATGATCAACAGACCGCCGGACGTGGGGGTCGGGGGGTGGTTCAAGGACGCCTGCTCTCTGTCCACCGTTCGGCGAACGGTCTGTCACGGGGTGTGGCACAGGCGGCCGCGGGCGACGGCCGGGGGTCTCCTGGGGCGGGTCGCCGTTGAGCGCGTCGCGGCCGGTGCCGGGTGGTCTGCCCGGCACCGGCCAACTCTGTCACGAGGCGTTCGACGCTGCGATCCTAGGAGCCGGTCGGCGGCTGCAGTTCGCCGGTGCGGGCGACGCGGGCGTACCAGCGGGCGCTGGACTTGGGGGTGCGGGTCTGGGTGGGGTAGTCGACGTGGACCAGGCCGAAGCGCTTGTCGTAGCCGTAGGCCCACTCGAAGTTGTCGAGCAGGGACCAGGCGAAGTAGCCGCGCAGGTCCGCGCCGTCGGCTGCGGCCCGGTGGGCGGCCGCGAGATGGGCGTGGAGGTAGGCGATGCGTTCCGGGTCGTCGACGGTGCCGTCCTCGCCGATCTCGTCGTGGTAGGCCGCGCCGTTCTCTGTGACCATGAGTGGCAGGTTCGGGTGGCGTCGGGCCAGTCCGGTCAGCAGCTGGTGCAGGCCGGTGGGGTCGACGGCCCAGCCCATCGCGGTCAGCTCGCCCGGGGCCGGGTGGAAGCCGACCCGGTCGGCGCCCGGCCAGGGGGTACCGGCGCCGGCGCCGTGGCCGTCCTCGCGGGCGGGGGCGGTGCCCTCGGCGGTTGCCGAGACGACGGTGGGCGTGTAGTAGTTGACGCCCAGCCAGTCCAGCGGCTGGTGGATCGCGGCCTCGTCGCCGGGGCGGACGAAGGCCCAGTCGGTGAGGTGGGCCGTGTCGGCGAGCAGGTCCTTCGGGTAGGCGCCCTCCAGCATCGGGCCGAGGAAGACCCGGTTGCCGACGGCGTCGATCCGGCGCACGGCGTCCTGGTCGGCGGTGGACGGGGTGAGCGGGCGCAGTGCGTGCAGGTTGAGCGCGACCGACAGGCGGGCGGCGGCGGGCAGCACGCCGCGCAGTGCCGTGACGGCCAGGCCGTGGCCGAGGTTGAGGTGGTGGGCGGCCCGCAGGGCGGCCACCGGGTCGGTGCGGCCGGGGGCGTGGACGCCGGAGCCGTAGCCGAGGAAGGCGCTGCACCAGGGCTCGTTGAGGGTGGTCCAGTGCTCGACCCGGTCGCCGAGGGCCTCGCCCACCAGCGCGGCGTACTCGGCGAACCGCTCGGCGGTCGTGCGTTCGGGCCAGCCGCCGGCCGACTCCAGCTCCTGCGGGAGGTCCCAGTGGTAGAGCGTGGCGACGGGGGTGATCCCGGCAGTGAGCAGCTCGTCGGTGAGGCGGCGGTAGAAGTCCAGGCCCTGCTGGACGGCCGGGCCGTGGCCGGTGGGCTGGACGCGCGGCCAGGAGACGGAGAAACGGTAGGCGGTCAGCCCCAGTTCGGCCATCAGCCGGACGTCCTCGCGGAAGCGGTGGTAGTGGTCGGCCGCGACCTCGCCGGTGTGCCCCTGGAAGACCTTGCCGGGGGTGCGGCAGAAGGTGTCCCAGATCGAGGCGGTGCGGCCGTCCTCGGCGGTGGCGCCCTCCACCTGGTAGGCGGAGGTGGCCGCGCCCCAGAGGAACCCGGCCGGAAAGCGGGGCAGGGCCGTGACGGGGGGTGGGGTCGTGGCAGGGGTGAGGGGGCTGGCGGGGGGAAGGGGCACGGGCTGCTCCCGGGGGTGAGGAGGTTCAGTTCTTGACGGCGCCGGCGGTGATGCCGCCCACGATGTGTTTGCCCAGCAGTGCGAAGACCAGTAGCAGCGGCACGGTGGAGATGAGGGCGCCGGTCAGCACGATCGCCTGGTCGACGCTGTGGTTGCCCGATCCGAGGCCGGCGAGCGCGACCTGGAGGGTGGGGTTGCCTTCCGGGGTGAGGGCGATGAAGGGCCAGAAGAAGTCGTTCCAGGCCTGGACGAAGACCAGCATGCCGAGGACGGCCATGGCGGGCCGCGCCACCGGGAAGACCACGTGCCAGACGATCCGCAGGCTGTGCGCGCCGTCCACCCGGGCGGCCTCGACCAGCTCCACCGGCAGGGCTTCGACCAGGTACTGGCGCATGAAGAAGACTCCGAACGCGGCGACCAGCGAGGGCAGCACGACCGACTGCAGCTGGTCCACCCAGCCCAGGTCGGTGATGATCTCGTACAGCGGGATGACGCTGAGCTGCGGCGGGATGGTCATGGTGGCGACCACGAGGGCGAGCAGCACGTTGCGGCCCCGGAAGGGCAGTTTGGCGAAGGCGAACCCGGCCAGGGTGGAGAACATCACGGTGGACAGGGCTACCAGGCCTGCCACGACCGTGGTGTTGACCAGTGCCCGGCCCATGTCGACCTGGTTCCAGGCGAAGGCCAGGTTGTCGAACAGGTGCCGGCCCGGCAGCAGCGGCGCGGGTGCCTCGACCACCCGCTCGCCCGAGTGTGAGGCGGCGACCAGGTTCCAGTACAGCGGGAAAAGCGAGACCAGGGCGGCCAGTACGAGCAAGGCGTAGGTCAGCGGCCCGGCGTGCTGCTGGCGCCCGGCGGACGGACGCCACCGGGTGCGTGTCGTGGATGCGGTGCTCATGGTTCAGCCCCTCCTGCGAGGGTGACGGACGCGGACGACGAGCGCCTGTACGGCGCCCACGGACAGCAGGAGCAGCAGCATCACCCAGGCGATCGCGGAGGCCTGGCCGAGCGCCCCGGTCACCCACCCCTTCTCGTACATCAGCAGGCTGAGCGTCTGGAACTGGTTGCCGCTGCCGCCGCTGACCCCCAGGCTGCCGCCGAACAGCATGGGCTCGCCGAAGAGTTGGGTGGCGCCGATGGTGGACACCACGATGGTGAACAGGATGGTCGGGCGGATCGACGGGATGGTGACGCTGAGGAACTGCCGGGCCCGGGAGGCTCCGTCGAGCGCCGCCGCCTCGTACAGGTCCTGCGGGACGGCCTGCATCGCGGCGAGGTAGATCAGCGCGTTGTAGCCCGTCCAGCGCCAGGTGACGATCACCGAAATGGCGATCTGCGCGGGCCACTTGGAGGATTCCCAGTCCACCGGGTGGAATCCCGCCCAGCCGATAACGGTGTTGATCAGGCCGTAGTCGCTGTTGAACAGCTGGGCGAAGACCAGCGTCGCGGCGGCGATCGAGGTCGCGTACGGCGCGAGCACCGCGACCCGGAGGAAACCCCGGCCGCGCATCTCGTAGTTGAGCAGATGGGCCAGACCCAGGGCGAGCAGCAGCTGCGGCACAGTGGAGATCACGCCGATGGTGAAGGTGTTGCCGAGCGCGTTCCAGAAGAAGTCGCTGTCCCACAGGGCGGTGTAGTTGCGCAGGCCGAGCCACTGGGCCTCGCCGCCGAGCTCGACCCGGTGCAGGGAGAGCCAGCCGGTGTAGACCAGCGGGAAGAGGCCGAAGGCCGCGAAGCAGAGGAAGAACGGCGCGACGAAGGCATACGGCGCGGCGCGGACGTCCCAGCGGTACAGCCTGCTGCGCCAACGCGGCCTGATTGATTGGGTGTTGGGGGCGATGAGGTCCACCGTGACTACTTCTGGATCTTGTCGTCGATCAGCTTGTTGACGTTGGCCCACGCCTGCGCGGGATCGGTGCCGCGTTGCTCGATGTCGAGGATGCCGTTGTCGGTGATGAAGGTTTTCACCTGGCCGTCCCAGCGGCTGATCGGGACGGCCTTGATGCCGGCGGCGGCCTCCGAGTAGATCCGGCCGACCGGGGTGTCGCCGAAGAACGGCAGGGTGGCGTTCCGGACGGCGGGGGAGGAGAGGGTCTCCTTGGTGGAGGGGATGTTGCCGTTGACGGCGAAGACCTTCGCGTGCTGCGCGGGCGCGGTCAGCCAGGCCGCGAGCTCGGCGGCCTCCTTGACGTGCGGGCCGGACTTCGGGACGGCCAGGAAGGAGCCGCCCCAGTTGCCCGCGACCGGGGCGGGGGCGATGTCCCACTTGCCCTGGTTCTCCTGGCCGGCCTGGTCCTTGATGATCCCGGTCATCCAGCTCGGGCAGGCGACGGTGGCGAACCTGTTGTTCTTGAAGCCCGCGTTCCAGGTGCCCTTCTCGTCGAACTGCCGCAGTTTGGCGGTGAGTCCGCCGGTGGCCGCGCTGGTGGCGACGGACCAGGCCTGCTTCACCCCGGGACTGTTGCGGTAGTCCAACTCGCCCTTGGCGTCCGCGTACTGGACCGGCTCGCTGGAGACGACGGCGTTGAACAGGCCACTGGCGGAGTCGTGGAAGGAGGTGCCCTCGGGGGCCTTCGCCTGGTAGGCGCGCCCGGCTTCGAGGAACTTGTCCCAGCTGCCGGCCCAGAGCGCGCCGACCTGCGCGCGGTCGGTCGGCAGTCCGGCCTTGGCGAACAGGTCCTTGTTGTAGCAGATGGCCATCGGGCCGATGTCGGTGCCGAGGCCGATCACCTTGCCGTCCGCCGTGGTGGCCTGCTTCACCTTCCAGTCCAGGAAGGCGCCGAGGTCCGCGCCGCCCGTCTTGGCGAGGTCCGCCCACTTGCCCGCCAGGGCAGGCCCGGTGGCCTCGGCGATGTAACCGACCTCGACGGCCTGGATGTCGGCGAGTCCGCTGTCCCGGGAGAGCCGCAGCTTGAGCGTGTCCCAGTACTTCTGGCCGTCGGCCACGTTGGACTCGACGATCTTGATGCCGGGGTGCAGCTTCTCGTACTCGGCGTAGAGCTTGGCGCCGGTGTCGTTGTCGTAGCCGAAGGATCCGAAGGTGCCGATCCGCAGGGTGACGGTGCCGCTTGCGCCGTCGGCCTTCGTGCCGGTGCCGCCGCCGCTGCCACAGCCGGCCAGGAGGGCGGTGCCCGCGGCCAGGGCGATGAGCGCGGTGAGGCGTCGACGTCTGGTGGTGATGGTGCCGGTGGTGCGCATTCCACTCTCCTCGTCCGGGGGTGGTGTCGTCCGGGGGTGGTACGTGGGCTCGCCGGTGGTGGCCCATGGAGGCATGGGAGCGCTCCCACGCCATGTCGGAAGGTTCCTGCCTCAGCTGATCCGGTGTCAAGAGGTGAAGTCGAATTGCCCTCAGGCGCACCGCCGTTGGCACGCCACCGTCACTTCCTGAACGCGGCCGAGCCATGGCGGTGCCGCGCCCCGGTGATCTACGATCCTCTGCCAAGCGGGCGCGAGACCGATGGCGGCGACGGAGGGCACGGGGGCAGTGAGCAGACGGCAGACCGGAAGGCCGACCCTGGAGGAGGTCGCGGCCCGGGCCGGGGTCGGGCGCGGCACGGTGTCGCGGGTGATCAACGGCTCGTCGCGGGTGAGCGAACAGGCGAAGGAGGCGGTGGGCCGGGCCATCGCGGAGCTTGGCTACGTGCCCGACCGGGCGGCCCGGGCGCTGGCCGGCAGCCGGACGGACGCGGTCGCGCTGGTCGTACCGGAGACCGAGGCGCGGCTGTTCGCGGAGCCCTACTTCCTGGACATCATCCGTGGGGTGAGTGCCGAACTCGGTGCGGCAGACAAGCAGTTGCTGCTCACGCTGATCCGCACCGAGCAGGAGCGGCAGCGCTTCGAGCAGTACCTCGCCGCGCAGCGGGTGGACGGCGTGCTGCTGGTCTCCGTCCACCGGGACGACCCGCTGCCGGACCAGGTGCGCGCGCTGGGCCTGCCGGCCGTGCTGAACGGGCGCCGTTCGCCGCAGGAGCCGGTGGCGTACGTCGACTCCGACAACGTGGGCGCGGGCCGCTCGGCGGTGGAGCACCTGGCCGGGCGTGGGCGCCGTCGCATCGCCACCATCACCGGCCCGCTGGACATGGACGCCGCGCACGGCCGCTTGGCCGGCTACCGCCAGGGGCTGGCGGCGGCCGGCCTGCCGGCGGACGAACACCTCGTCGCCACCGGTGACTTCACGGAGGACGGCGGCCGCCGGGCGATGCGCGAGCTGCTGAAGCGCTGCCCCGACGTGGACGCGGTGTTCGCCGCCTCCGACCTGATGGCGGTCGGCGCCCTCGCCGTCCTGCGGGCCAGGGGCCTGGACGTGCCCGGCGACGTCGCGCTGGTGGGCGTCGACGACTCGCCGGTGGCCCGCCACCTCGACCCGCCGCTGACCAGCGTCCGCCAGCCGATCGAGGAGATGGGCCGCACGATGGCCGGGCTCCTGCTGCGGCAGATCGCGGGCGAGGACACCGAGCCGTCCCGCCTGGTGCTGCCGACGGAGCTGGTGGTGCGGGAGTCCTCCTGACCGGCCGGGGGGGGGGGGGGGCGCCCCGGGGGGGGCGGGGGGGCGGGGGGCCCGCCCCCCCGCCCCCCCCCCGGGACCCCGAATTTAACAAAAAAAGAAAGGGGCGG
>NZ_JBITFB010000019.1:27404-117702 GCF_044455625.1 Kitasatospora sp. NPDC051164
GGCGCCCCCGCCGGGGGGGCGGGGGGGGGGGGGGGGGGGGGGGGGGGGGGGGGGGCCCCCCCCGGCCGGGGGGGGGGGGGGGGCCGCGGGCGCCCCCCCCCCCGCCCGGGGGTGCTCAACGCCGTGTCACAGCGCCGGGTACGCGTTCTTCATCAGCTCCTGGAACTGGGCGGAGAACCACTCGCCGGACAGCGGCGCGTCCGGCAGCGCACCCGACATGTGGTTGTTGTTCCTCGGGTTGCCGGTGTACGTCGGGTCGCACATCCCGTCGAAGCCCTTGCCGTCGTTGTTCGGGATCTGCTTGCTGGCCCCGTCCGACTCGCCCGGAGGCTTCATCCAGACGTACGCGTCGATGCCCGGCGCCGGGGCAGCCTGCGGCCGTTCGCCGAGGCCCGCGCCCGCCTGGTTGCACCAGTTGCCGGTGTTCAGCCGCCGGTCGTAGCGCCCACCGTCGACATAGGCGTCGACGCTGGTGCGTGGCCCGGGACCGGCCGGCCGGGCGGCGCCGCCCCAGCCGTTGCGCGAGGTGTCGATCAGCATGCCGAGGTTGGGGTCGAAGCCCAGCGAGACCAGCTTGGTGCGCAGCCCCTGCGCGTAGGAGAGCTCGTCGACGTACCGGTTCCAGTCCACCCACTTGGACTGGCGGACGGAGGTGCCGTTGACGGTGTCGTCGATGGTGAAGTTGTCCTCCTTGAGCGCGCTGTAGTTCGCGGTGTTGACGATGAAGCCGTGGACGTTGGCGACGGTGGAGCCCTCGGCGGTCGCCGCCTGCTTGAACAGCTCGGCGGACGCGCCGAGGTTGTCGTCCCAGCCGAGCCAGCCGTGGTGGCCGGCGTCGGCGTAGTTGTACACGTTGGGGATGGCGCCGAGCTTCTTGAGGGCGTAGCCGATGCCCTTGATGTAGTTGCCGTTGGCCTTCATCACGTCGCAGGTGGGAGTGGCGGTGGCACGCGGCGTGGTGTTGGTGACCAGGTTCGGCAGCGAGTCGAGCTCGACGGTGGTGACGATCCGCAGGCCGGCGTACTTGGGGTCGGCGAGGATGGCCGCGATCGGGTCGATGAACTCCGTCCTGTACCGGTCGATCTCGGTCGGACCGAGTTCGCCGTTGGAGGAGAGGGCGGCGCAGTCCCGGCCGGGCAGGTCGTAGACCACCAGCTGGACGACGAGCTCGCCGCTGCCCTTCTGGCGCAGCGCCTCGTCGAGGTGGGCGCGCAGCCCCATCCTGCCGTTGGCGCCGGCGATGGCGGCGATCCGGTCCAGCCAGATGCCGGTGGGCTGGCCGGCGACCTTGGCGCCGCCGGGCTCGGCGGCGGCGTGCGCGGACCACTCGGGGTTCACGTAGACCTTCGCGCCGGCGTACGGGTTGTCGACGCGAGTGCCGGGCTGGGTGGTGGGTGTGCCCGTCGGGGTGCCCGTGGGCGTGGCCGTGGGAGTGCTCGTCGGCGTGCCGGTGGGAGTGGGGGTCGGCGTCGTGGTGGCGCCGTTGCAGAGCACGCCGTTGAGCTTGAAGGCGGTGGGCACCGGGTTCGTGCCGCTGTAGGAGCCGTTGAAGCCGAAGGAGGTGGAACCGCCGGTCGCCAGGCTGCCGTTGTACGAGACGTTACGGGCGGTGGCGGCGGCCCCGGACTGGCTGATGGTCGCGTTCCAGCCCTGGGTGACCTGCTGGTTGCCGGCGAAGGTCCACTCCAGCGTCCACGAGCTCAGCGGGTCACCGGTGTTGGTGACGACGACGTTGGCGCCGAAGCCGGTGTCCCACTGGTTGGAGACCTGGTAGTCGACCCGGCAGCCGGCCGCGGCGGCGCCGGCCGAGGTGGACAGCACGGTGGCGGTGGCGCCGGTCGCGGTGAGCAGGCCGAGGGCGGCGAGCAGGGCGGTCCGGCTGCTGCGCAACCGGTTGACGGTGGTGTGCGTGTGTGTGGTGCGGGTGGGGGTGGTGCGGCTCATGGTGGGGGTCCCTTTCAGTGTCCGTCGAGGGCGCGCAGGTGGTCGCGCAGTCCGAGGCCGAAGGCGGTGGGAGTGCCGTCGTAGCGGCTGATCAGGGCGGGGCCCGAGGAGCAGTCCCAGGTGTTCCAGGTCCAGCCCAGGTAGGAGAGCCCGCGGTCGTCGGACCACTTCATGACGCGGTCGACGAACGCGTGTCCGCAGGTGTTCTCGCCGATCTCGCCCGCCACGAGCGGGACCCGGGCGGCGACCGGGGCCAGGGCGGAGGTCCAGCAGGCTTCGTCGGCGCAGGAGTTGAAGTTGTAGATGTGCCAGGCGGCGGCCAGATCGCCGGTCGGGTCAGAGGGGGCGTGGGCGAGCCAGCCGCTCAGGTCGTTCGCGTAGGCGATGCCGGGGACGAGCACGACGTTGCGCGAGCCGGTGGCGCGGACGGCGTCGAGGAGGTCCTGCATGCCGGCCACCTCGTAGCCGATGCCCGGGCAGGTGCCGCCGTCGCGCCAGCAGGCCCAGGCCTGCTCGGTGGTGGCGGTGGCCCGGTCCGGGTAGGGCTCGTTGAACAGGTCGAAGACCACCCGGCGGTCGTCCTTGAAGGTGTTCGCCACCGAGGTCCAGAACGCCGGGGCGTAGCGGGCGTCCGGCATCGGCTTCTGGCAGGAGGCGTGCACGTCCGGGCAGCCCGCCGAGTTGCCGGTGTACTGGCCGTACGTCCAGTGGAGTTCGACCACGGGGGTCATCCCGTGCGCGAGGACGCGGGTCACCAGTTCCTTGACGGCGTCGACGTAGGCGGCGCCCCGGTACTCGGGCCGGATGTTGTCCAGGCCGAGCCAGCACTCCTCGTTGAGCGTGATCCGGACGGTGTTGGCCTTCCAGTCCGCGATGGCCTGGACGGCGGCGTCGTCCACCGGGCCGTCGAAGATGCCGTGGCCCTGGACGCACATGAACTCACCGCCGGAGCGGTTGACGCCGAGCAGGCGGCGGGTGGCGCCGCTCGGGTCGGTCAACCGGTTGCCGCTGACGCTCAGTTCGGGCGCGCCGACGGTCGGGGCGGGGGTGGTGGTCGGGGATCCGGTCGGGGTCGCGGTGCTGGTCGGGGTCGGGGTGCTGGTCGGGGTGTCGGTCGGGCCGGGGGATGATCCCGAACCGGTCGAGCAGGCAAGGCCGTTGAGAGTGAACCCGGTCGGGTCGGGGTTGGCGCCGGACCAGGAGGCGATGATGCCGAGGGTGACGCTCGTGCCGGTCCCGAGCGCGCCGTTCCAGCTCTCGTTCGTGGCCGTGACGTCGGTGCCGGACTGGGACCAGGTGGCGCCCCAGCCCTGGGTGAGGTGCTGGCCACCGGTGAAGTGGAAGCCGAGGCTCCAATCACTGCTCGGTGCACCGTTGTTGGTGATGACAATGGAGGCCTGGAAGCCGCCGGCCCACTGGTTGACCGTGGAGTAGTCCACGGAGCAGCCGAGCGGAGCCGCAGTGCCCGGGCCCGCACCCGCCGCGGCGGACACGGCACTCACCAGGGTGAGGACCGCGCCGCCGAACAGCGCTGTGAGGGGTGGGGGGTGTCGCATGAGCGACTCCTTGCAGCGAGGACGCGCCGCTCCCGGCACGTCGACTGACGGAATCGCTCCCACTGGTGGGCACTGACCGTAGCGCCAACTGCCGCAAAGGAAAAGAGGAGTTGCCGGGATTGGTGAGCGGACGTGTTCGACTCTTCAAGCCTCTTGACCGGCTCACGGGGATCCCGCACAGTGGGAGCGCTCCCACTGGTCAAGCACTGTCGTAAGAACGCCGTGCTGCCGTCCACGGCGCGACCGCATCCGGTCGTGGGCGGGGGCACGGCGCCCGCGGATCCTGTCAACCCCGTGGGAATGTCGGGCCGACCGCGCGAGGGAGGACGAGACGACCGCCCGATGTCCGAGGCGCGGATCAGTGTCCCGTCATGCGCGACCGGACCGTGCTGCGCGCGGTGGCGGCGTCGTCGGCGAGCAGGGCCGTTTCGGCGAGTTCGCGGCACTGCGCGAGGGTGTGGGCGGCCAGCGCCGCCCGCACCTCGGGTAGCGAGGCGGGTGCGGCGGACAGGCTGGTGATCCCGAGGCCGACCAGGACGAGGGCGAGCGCCGGGTCGGCGGCGGCCTCGCCGCAGACGCCGATCGGACGGCCGTGCTCGGCCGCGGCCGCGGCGGCGGTGGCGACCAGTCCGAGCAGGGCGGGCTGCCAGGGATCGAGCAGCTCGGCGAGCGTGCCGAGCGTCCGGTCGGCCGCGAAGGCGTACTGGGCCAGGTCGTTGGTGCCGACGCTGAAGAAATCGCAGAACTCGGCCAGCCGGTCGGTCCGCAGGGCGGCTGCCGGGACCTCGATCATCGCACCGGCCTGCGGCAGTCCGTGTGCGCGGACCAGGGCGGCGAACTCCGCGGCCTCACGCGGGATCGAGACCATCGGGGCCATCACCCAGACCTGCGCGGTGCTGTCCTCGGCGGCCTCGGCGATCGCGGCGAGCTGGGTCTCCAGGAGCTGCGGGTCGCGGACGGCCGTCCGCAGACCGCGGACGCCCAGCGCCGGGTTCTCCTCGTCGGTGGAGCTCGCGAAGGGCAGCGGCTTGTCCGCGCCCGCGTCGAGTGTGCGGACGATGACCCGGCGGCCGGCGAAGGCCGCGAAGACCTTCCGGTAGGCGGCGGCCTGTTCGGCGAGGTCCGGTGCCTCGATGCGGTCCAGGAAGAGGAACTCGGTGCGGAACAGGCCCACGCCCTCGGCATCGGCGGCGGCCGCGCCGGCCAGTTCGTGGGGCGCGCCGAGGTTGACCAGCAGCGTGACCGGGTGGCCGTCCGCGGTCCGGCCCGGTCCCCGGAATCCGGCCAGTCGCTCGCGGCGACGGCGCTCGTGCTCGCCGGCCCGGTCGACCGCCTCCGGACTCGGATCGGGCTCGACCACGCCGTCCGCGCCGTGCACTAGGACCTGCCGGCCGTCCTGGAGCGCCGCGGCGCCGGCGCAGCCGACCACGGCGGGCAGGCCGAGCGCCTTGGCGAGGATGGCGGTGTGGCTGGTCGGCCCGCCGCGGACGGTGACGAGGGCCAGAACCCGTTCGGGGTCGAGCAGGGCGGTGTCGGCGGGTGCCAGGTCGTCGGCGACCAGGACGTAGGGGTGACCGGGGTCGGGCAGGCCGGGCATGGGCAGACCGAGCAGGTGGGCCACGGCGCGGTCGCGCAGGTCGTCCAGGTCGGCGGTGCGTTCCGCGAAGTATCCGCCGGCGGCGGCCAGCGCGGTGCGGAAGCCGTCGAAGGCGGCGGCTAGCGCGTGGGCGCCGTCGGTTCCCTGTTCGGCGAGGGCGGCCGCCCGGTCGGCGAGGGCCGGGTCGGCGGCCATCATGGCCTGGGCGGCGAGCACCTCGGAGCCGGGGCCGCTCGTGCGGGCGGCGCGCTCGTCCAGGTCGGCGACGACCGCGCCGAGGGCGGCGCGGACGGCCTCGGCCTCGGCCGCCGGGTCGGTGACAGGCCTCGGTGCGGGCAGCGTCGGTGCGGATGCCATCCGGGCGACGGGGCCTGCGGCACTGCCGCGGCCGACGCCGATCCCGCGCATCGGGCGGCTCATGCCGTTGCGTCGAGGTCGGAGGCGAGCAGGTCGGCGAGCGCCTTGAGTGCGTCCTGGGCTCCGTCGCCGGAGGCGGTGAGCTCCAGGGTCTCGCCGCGGCCGGCGGCCAGGGCGAGGACGGAGAGCAGGCTGCGGGCGTCGACCGGGGTCTGGCCCGGGCGGCCGACGGTGACCTTGGCCGGCTGCAGGGCGGCAGCCCGGACGAACTGGGACGCCGGGCGGGCGTGCAGGCCGCTCTCGGTGCCGACGGTGACCTGGATCGAGTGCATCGGGATTCCTCGGGGGACGATCGCCGGTCCGGGTGGGAGCCGGATCGGCGGGAAGTTGGGCACGGTGGCCCGCGCGGAGGGTGAAGCGCGGGCCACCGTGTTCGTGCCCGGGTCTTCGCGGTACGGGGGCAGTGGCGGAGACCGGGCAGTTCGTGGTTTCACGCCCGTTGGCGTGTTGTTTCGATTGGTTCTACGCCCGGTTACCGAGGGATGTCAACACATTCGGGCAGTCCGTCGCTGGCGAACCGGAGGCTGAACAAGCTCTTGCTTTTTCGGTCCGAGCGCGTATGGTCGGGCCTCGTCAGGCGTGAACGGACATGAAACGGACGCAAACCCACATGTATGCACCCGAGCGGCAGCAACAGATCCTCCGCCTCGTCCAGGAACTGGGCAGGGTGGACGTGCCGACGCTCGCCGAGGACTTCGGCGTCACGCAGGAGACCATCCGGCGTGACCTGAGCGCTCTGGACCGGGCCGGTCTGCTGCACCGGGTGCACGGCGGCGCGCTGCCCGCCGGCGCCCTGCACCTGGAGCCCGGCCTGGCCGAACGGGACTCCACCGCCGCGGCCGAGAAGGAGCGCATCGCCAAGGCGGCCCTGGCCCTGCTGCCCAGCGAGGGCAGCGTGATCCTGGACGCCGGGACGACCGTCTCCCGGCTGGCCGGCCTGCTGCCCGCCGACTGCGCCCTCACGGTCGTCACCAATGCTCTCCCGGTCGCAGCCCGGCTGGCCGACCATCCGGAGCTCGCCCTCCACCTGGTCGGCGGGCGGCTGCGCCACCGCACGCAGGCCGCCGTCGACGCCTGGGCACTGCGCGACCTGGCCGACATCCACGCCGACGTCGCGGTGGTCGCCACCAACGGCTTCTCCCCGGAGGGGGGCCTCTCGACGCCGGACCTCGCCGAGGCGGCCGTCAAACGGGCCATGCTCGCCGGTGCCCGGCGGGTGGTCCTGGTGGCCGACTCCTCCAAGTACGGCGCCCGCCACTTCGCGCGGTTCGGCTCGCTGGACCAGGTGGACGTACTGGTCACGGACACCGGACTGACCGACGAGCAGGCCGCCGAGATCGAGAACCACGGACCGGAAGTCATCCGCGCATGATCGTCACCATCACCCCGAACCCCAGCCTCGACCGCACCTACGAGCTGGGAACGCTCGCCCTGGGCGAGGTCAACCGAGCCGGGCACGACCGGCTCGACCCGGGCGGCAAGGGCGTCAACGTCTCCCGCGCGCTCACGGCCGCCGGACACCGCACCAGCGCCGTCCTCCCCCTGGGCGGCGCATCCGGGCAGGTGCTCGCCGACCTCCTGCGCCGCCAGGGCATCGACGTCGCGGCGGTCGCGATCTCGGGCGACACCCGGATCAACGTCTCGATCGCCGAGGACGGCGGCAGCCTCACGAAGATCAACGCGGTGGGCCCCGAGCTCAGTGCCGCCGAGTCGGCCGCGCTGCTGGCCCGCGTCCGCGACGCCCAGCACACCGGACAGGGCACCGGGACCGGCGTGGACTGGCTGGCCTGCTGCGGCAGCCTGCCGCGCGGACTGGCGCCCGAGTGGTACGCCGAGCTGGTCGCGCAGGTGCACTCGGGCGGTGCCCGGATCGCGCTGGACACCTCCGGTCCCGCGCTGGTCGCCGCGCTCTCGGCCCGCCCCGACGTGGTCAAGCCCAACCGGGAGGAACTCGCGGAGGCCGTGGGCCGCCGGGTCGCCACCGTCGGCGACGCCGTGGACGCGGCCGGGGAGCTGCGCAGGCGCGGCGCCCAACAGGTCCTCGCCAGCCTCGGCCCGGACGGGATGCTGTTGATCGCCGAGGAGGGCAGCTGGTACGGCAGCGCACCGGTCGCCGCCGTACGCAGCGACGTGGGCGCGGGCGACGCCTCACTCGCGGGCTTCCTCGGAGCCGGTGGCACCGGCCCCGGGGCACTCGCGGCGGCCTTGGCGCACGGCGCCGCCGCCGTACAACTGCCGGGGAGCGTCATGCCGACCCCGGCGGACCTGGACCCGGCCGCCGTGGTCGTGACAGCGGACATTCCGCTCGAACGACCGCTTCGCGGTTGAGAACGGCCCTCCCGGTGGGAGGGCACCGACGGACGGACGTCGAACGCGGCGCCGGCGCGGCCACTGCGACCCGGCAGGCCGAGCGGGCACCGCGCAGGCGAACGTCCGGCGCCTCCTGCCGGAGGCACCACGCCCGACCGTGTGGGACGGAAGGGCGACCATTCCCGGGGGCAAGGGAACACTCTCAGGCACCAGTCGAAGGACCGACACGATGAGCGACACCAGCGGACTGATCACACCCGCACTCGTTGATCTCCACCTCGCCCCCCAGGACAAGAGCGAAGCGCTTCGCGCCCTCGCCCAGCGGCTGGTCGCCGAGGGCCGGGTCACCGACCTCGACGCCTTCCTCGCCGACGTCGCCGCCCGCGAGGACCAGGCCCCGACCGGGATGGGCGACGGCATCGGCATCCCGCACTGCAGATCAGCCCATGTCACGCGACCGAGCCTGGCTTTCGGCCGCAGCGCCAGGGGCGTGGACTTCGACGCCCCGGACGGACGGCCCGCCGACCTGGTCTTCATGATCGCGGCACCGGCCGGCGCGGACGACACCCACCTGCAGATCCTCGCCGCGTTGGCCCGCAGGCTGATGGACCCCGCTTTCACCGGTGCCCTGCGCGACGCCGAGAGCCCGGGCGCGGTCGCGGCCCTGATCAACGGCGAGGAGGCACCGGCGGCTACCCCGCAGCCGGTCACCGCTCAGGAGCCGGTCACCGCTCAGGAGCCGGTCACCGAGGGCGGGCTGCGGCTGGTCGCGGTGACCTCCTGCCCGACCGGCATCGCCCACACCTACATGGCCGCCAAGGCCCTGGAACTGGCTGCCGCCCGGGTCGGCGCGCGGATCCAGGTCGAGACCCAGGGCTCGGCCGGGACGACGCTGCTGGCCCCCGAGGTGATCGCGGCCGCGGACGCGGTGATCTTCGCCCATGACGTCGAGGTCCGGGACCGCGCCCGCTTCGCCGGCAAGCCGACCGTGGACGTGGGCGTGAAGGCTGCCGTCAACCGCGCCGACGACCTCATCGCGCAGGCCGCCGGGCTGGTCGCCGGGGTCGGCAGTGGCGCACGTACCGCCGCAGACCGGGTCGCCGCACCGAAGGCACCGGCGGGCGAGCACTGGGCCCAGCGACTGCGCACCTACCTGATGACGGGCGTCAGTTACATGATTCCCTTCGTCGCGGCCGGTGGACTATTGATCGCCCTCGCCTTCGCGATCGGCGGCTACCAGATCGCCTCCGCGCCGTCCGTGCTGGGCCACTTCGACTGGACCTCCTCGCACAGCTGGGCAGCGATGCTGTTCCAGACCGGCAAGATCTCCTTCGGCTTCCTGGTCCCGATCCTCTCCGGATACATCGCCTGGGCGATCGCGGACCGGGCAGCACTGGCGGCCGGCATCGCCGGCGGTGCCGTCTCGGTGGCAGTCGGCGCGGGCTTCCTCGGCGGCATGGTGTCAGGCCTGGTCGCGGGCTTCCTGGTGCTGTGGATGATCCGCTGGAACGTGCCGCGGGCGGTCAGGGGCATCATGCCGGTCGTGGTGATCCCGCTGTTGTCGGTGGCGGTGGTCGGCTTCCTGATGTTCGTGGTGGTCGGCTCGCCGATCGCCTCGGCGATGAACGGCCTGACCGACTGGCTGAACGGCCTCTCCGGCTCCAACGCGATCCTGCTCGGTCTGCTGCTCGGCGCGATGATGGCCTTCGACATGGGCGGCCCGCTCAACAAGGTCGCCTACACCTTCGCGGCCGGTGCGCTCACCGCCGCGGGTACCACCCCCGACGCCGGCAGCCTCAAGGTGATGGCTGCCGTGATGGCCGCCGGCATGACCCCGCCGCTGGGCATGGCCCTGGCGACCGTCGTCCGGCGCAAGCTGTTCAGCCCCGAGGAGCGGGAGAACGGCAAGGCTGCCTGGGTGCTCGGCGCGTCGTTCATCACCGAGGGTGCGATCCCGTTCGCGGCGGCCGATCCGCTGCGGGTCATCCCGGCGAACATGGTCGGCAGCATGACCGCCGGTGGCCTGGTGATGGCCTTCGGCTCGACCCTGCGTGCACCGCACGGCGGAATCTGGGTGCTTCCGCTGATCGGCAGCCCGTTCCTGTACCTGATCGCGGTCGCTGCGGGCACGGTGGTCACCACCGCGGTGGTCGTCCTGCTCAAGGGGATGCGCAGGCCCGCCACCTCGGCGGCTCCGGACTCCCTGGCCACCGAGAAGGAGCTGGTCGGCGCCTGACCGACGGCCCGCGAGGTGCCTTCGCAAGGTGCCTCCGTGGGGTGCCTTCGTGAGGTGCGTCCGGCAGTGATCCGGCGGGCCGGAGTCCGGGCCGGTTCGGGGCGCCCGCTCAGTCGAGCGGGCGCCCCGTTCGCGTCCGCGAAGGGGAGCACGCACAGCCTCCGGCGGCGATCCTCTTGGATCCGGCGGCAGGAACGCGGAGCCCATGCGCGAACCGGCAGGCTGCCGTGGGAGCGTGCACCCGGGGCGGAAGCGGCCCGTGTGAGCGGGCACACGGGCCGCTTCCGGAGAAACCGTCCAGCCGTCACCGGCCCGGGGGGAAGCCTCCCCAGACGGACGCGGAGCCACCCGCGGACTGGGCGTCGATGCGGTAGCCGTCGTTCGCGGAGGTGCGCATGCCGGTGGCGTGGTTGTACTGGCCGGCGAACTCGTGCTGCCCGGCCGGGACGGAACGGCCCGGCTTGAGCACCCAGCGGTAGACCAGCGCGCCGCCGGTCTCCTGGACGGTGACGGTGAAGTCGTCGTCGGGCAGGGTCCGCCAGTTGCCGGTGTCGCGCACGTCGCCGGTCTGCGCGACGCGCAGTTCGACCGTGAGCGAGGTGAGCGGCTGGGTGGTCCTGAGGGTGAGGTTGCTCTGGGCCCAGTAGACGCTGCTGTGCGGGTCGACCGACCCCTCCGACCACAGCGGGCCGTTCTGGGCCCGGCTGCTCGCCGACGGGGTCGGGCGAGGGCCGACCGGGGTGCCGGTTGGCGGCGTGGTGGTCGCCGGGGCCGGTGCCGGTGCCGGGGCGGCGGTCGGGGGAGCGGACCGCGTCGGCGTCGACGTGATTGTCGGCGAGGGGGCGGCCGGTGCGGTGGTGGCGGTGTCCGACGGCGGCGGGGTCCGGACGATGGCGGCCACGGCGAGTCCGCCGGTGGCCAGGACGCCGGCGGTGGCGAGGCCCGCGAGCGCGACCCTGGGCCATGACCGCAGGCCCGACCGCGCACGGTGACGGACGGCGGGACCGGCCGCGCCGCGCTGCACGCGGGCCAGCATCCGTGCGGGGTCGGGGTGGTGGGCCTCGGCGGCCTCGCGCAGCTGCCGGGCGATGTGCTCGTTCACCGGTTCCTCCTTCCTGTCGTCAGTTCGCCGACCGCTCGTGCGCCGAGTGCTCTCTCCAGCTCGGCCATCCCCTTTGAGGTCTGGCTCTTCACCGTACCGACCGATATGCCCAGCGCCGCGGCGGTGTCCTTCTCCGAGAGGTCGAAGGCGTGCCGCAGCACCACGCACGCCCGCTTGCGGAACGGTAGCCGGGCGAGCGCCGCACGGACGTCCAGCACGGCGGCCACGTCCGGTCCGTCGGTCTTCTCGGGGCTCCGGGTCCAGAACAGCAGGATGCGACGCCGTTCGCGGACCGCGCTGCGGATCCGGGCCCGGGCCATGTTGGCGACCACTCCGCGGGCGTAGGCGAGCGGGTGGTCGGCCGCACGGAGCCGGTCCCAGCGTTGCCACAGGGCGAGCAGGGCGTCCGCGGCGAGATCGTCCGCCGCGTCCGTCTCGCCGGTCAGGAGGTGGGCGAGACGGGCGAGTTCGGCGTAGTGGCGTTCGAAGAAGTCGTGGAATTCCGCGGACGTGTCATCGAGGAGCATTTCCCCCGGTCGCCCTCTCCCTGCAATGTGAACGTTAACAGTCGGCATGAGACTAGCAGTGCCCGTTCCCGGGGCGGGGCGGTCCCCGCCCCGGAGGGTCACGCCCGCAGGCCGACAGGCGGGCGGCGCGGTCAATGCCGGGCGAACTGCACGCGGGTCGGTTGGACGACGTCCGGCTTCACGGCGAGCCCATCGACGGTCTGCTGCTCGCCGTAGATGTCGGTGACCCTGATCGATCCGCCGCATCCGCTGCCGTCGGGGGAGAGGAAGTAGTTGTAGTCGGTGCGGGACAGCTGCCGCCAGCCGCCGCCGGTCCGCACCTCCAGCGTGGCCACCGGGTTCCGGTGGCCGATCACCTGGATCCCGCACCACCACTGGCTGGACCCGGTCTTGTACCGGATCGACATGGTGTCCGGCGCCGTGACGGGGCTCAGCAGCGTCCAGGTGATCGGGAGCCGGCCCACCGACAGCTCCGCGAGCTTGCCGAAGGCCTCGTGGCTCAGGTCGAGCTGCCCGGGCGCGCAGGGCAGCGGGCACTCGTTGACGATCCGCACCGTGATGCTCGCCCCGTTGGCGGCGCGGACGAGCACGTACGCCCCGCAGGCACTGGACGACTCGTAGTCGGTGTGGTTCATCGCCGCGATCATGAGGTCGCCGGACGGGCCGAACGAGCAGGCGCCGTTTCCGTCGGCCGCGTCGTAGGACGTGGCGACGCCCGGGTAGCTCGACCCCGGCTTGATCCGCCCGGCCGGGGACGTCGTGACCGGTGCCGTGCGGGTACCGCCGGCGGCGGCCGAGGGTGACGCCGTGGCCGTGGCCGTGGCGGTCGACGGTCGCGGCGTGGGGGTGGGCGTGGCCGACGGCGACGGGGTGACGGTGGCCGAGGGCGGGGGGCTGGTGGCCGGCGACGGCGACGCCGAGGGCGTGGCTTCGACCGGGACACCGGTACCGGGCGGAGCGCTCGGCTCGGTGACCGCGACGGAGGCGGCCGCCGGTTGCGCGGCGTCGGGGCCGGGACCGCCCCCGTTCCCCGTGAGGAGCGCGAGGGCCAGGCACACCAGCACGCCGACGGCCGCCACTGCCAACGGAATGCCCACGATCAAGCCTTGCCTTCGCCGCGCCCGCGGGTCGGCGTGCTTCGTTGCCCTCATGCCCATCCAATTCCGGTAGATCGAGTCGACGTTGCACCACTCAGTGGCCGCCGAAGGCGGAAAGGTTGCCGGTCCGGTCCGGCACCGATGGCCCGGCTTCTTTCCGTGGCCGGCCCGCGGGCCGGCCGGCGAGGTCAGGACTGGTCGCCGTACACCACGCCGCGGCCGTAGCCGCCGAGGTAGACCCGGCCGTAGACGTCGGGGTCGCCGGTGATGACGTTGATGTTGCTGCCGCCGAACTGGTGCTGGTCGTCGTTGATCCGGACCCAGGTCGAGCCGCCGTCGGTGGAGCGGAACAGTGCGATGACGCCCTTCACCTTCCCGCTGAGGTAGAGGGCCTGGTAGCCGGCGCCCGGCGCGGCCTTGCCGAAACCGATGGCGCTCGCCCCCTCCACGCCGTCGAGCTTGCGGAAGCTCGCCCCGCCGTCGGCGGAGTGCCGCAGGCCGTTGCCCCCGCCGGCGATCCACAGGTCTCCGGCGACGCCCGGGACCGCCTTGAGCTGCCCGTCGCCCAGACCGGTTCCGCGGGCGGTGAAGTGCCTCCCGCCGTCGGTGCTCGCGTACAGGGTGCCGCCGCTGAGGGCGTAGAAGGTGTTCGCCGCCGAGCGGTCGGCCACCACGGTCGCGTCCTTGGGCAGGCCGGAGGCCGCCGCCCAGGACGCGCCACGGTTGGTGGAGACGAACGGGACCTGGCCCGCCGGAGCCCACACCACGGTGGTGCCGTCCGCCGAGACGGCCGTGGACCCGCCGCCCGCGTCGGCCACCGGAGCGCTCGGGAACGGGGCCCAACCCGCGCCGCCGTCGGTCGAGTAGGCGCCGTGCTGCTGGCCGCCGAGGCCGACCCGCACCATGAACTCCGGTTTCGCCTGGGCGAAGTCGATACCGGTGGTGTTGGAGAACAGCGGCCCGCTCAGTGCCTTCGCGGGGACCTTGGTCAGGTCGTCGTGCCGGAATCCGCTGACGTCGCCGAGCGCGCTGATCAGCGGGAGGCCCGGCGGCTTGGCCAGCCCGAGCGTGGCGGTCTCCTCCAGGCCCTTGGCCGGGACGGTCCAGTGCGTCGGGCGTCCGCTGTCCGCCGCCGTCACGTCGTTGCTCCCCCACATGCCCGACCCGGTGCCGTAGAGCACGTGCCCGGAGTCGAAGGGGTCGATGGCCAGCGCGCCCATCCAGTGCCCGATGCCGGTACCCACGTACGGCGCCGCGGAGTTGTCCCGCTCCGAGGTCGCGCCGAGCGCCTTCCAGGTGGCGCCGCCGTCGGTCGAGCGGTAGAGCTCGTCGGAGGGCCACCAGCGGTCCAGCGTGGTGACCATCACCGTCGACGGGTGCTGCGGGTCGACCGCCAGCCCGGCGAAGCCGTAACTGCCGCTGGACGGCGAGACGTTCTTCCAGGCTCCGGTGGACGGCGTGTACTTCCACACCGATCCGGCCGTCACCCCGTTCGGGCCGGGCGCGTTGGTGTACGTCAGGTAGAACGAGCCGTCGCCGGACAGCACGCCGTGCTGCGGCAGCTGCCCCGTGGGCTGGCCGGTGACGGCCTGCCAGGTGGTGCCGCCGTCGGTGGAGCGGTACAGCGAGGTGGACTTGTCGGCCACGCCGACGTAGATCGTCCGGCTGCCGGACGGGCCGAAGGTCACGAAGGACAGGCCGACCCCGCTGCTCGCACCGTCCTTGACGGGGAAGCCGCCGACCTGGCTCCAGGTCGCGCCGTAGTCGGTGCTGCGCCACAGGCCGTTCTTGCGGGTGCCGAGGTAGAGCGTGCCGTGGTTGTCGGGGTCCACCACCAGCCGCTCGCCCATGGACCTGCCGTCCTCGTTGCCGCCGAGCTTGAACGGCAGGTCGGTGCGCTGGAACGTCCGGCCCTGGTCGGTGGAGCGCAGGATCGCGCCGTTGCCCGCCCAGTCGTTGGTGTAGGTGCCGCTCGCGAGGTACAGGCGGTTCGGGTCGACCGGGTCGGTGGCCAGGCTCTCGATCCCCAGCAGGTTCCAGTCCGCCCCGCCGATCCAGTCGGTCAGTGAGGTCCACCGTCCGGCGGCCGCGTCCCAGCGGTACGCGCCGGCGATGTCGGTCCGGGCGTACAGCAGGTCCTTGCGGGCGGGGTTGAAGACCAGCCCGGTGACGAACCCGCCGCCGACGATCTGCGCGTTGTGCCAGGTGTACCCGCCCGTACCGGATACCTTCACCAGCTTCCACTGCTGGTTGGTGGCGCCCCGGTCCGCGTACTGGATGAGCGGGACGCCCTCGTCCCTGCCACCGCCCCACACGTCCAGCACCATGCCACTGGCGCGGGAGACGAACTTCACCGCGCCGTCCCCCGCGTCCGCCATCCGCCACTGCTGCGCGGCGGAGGCGTGGTCGCTCTGCTGCTCCACGGCGGCGGTGGACTGCGCGGAGTCACCGCGCACCCCGAGGACCTTGCGGCTGCTGCGGTTCTCCAGTTCGTAGTAGCCGTCCGCCGCCAGCCGCAGCCGCCACTGCTGGCTCACTGCCCCGGCCACGCGGTTCATCTGCCGGGCCCAGGCGCCGTCGGCCGCGTCCGCACCGGGCACGTCCAGGGCCTTGTCGCTGCGGACGGACACCAGCGTGTAGTAGGCGTCGGGGTCCACCGAGGCGGCCTTCGAGTCGGCCTGCACGAACAGCAGGTACGGGCCGAGCACCCCGGGCACGCCCAGCGCCAGGCCCAGCGTGGTCCAGCGCCGACGGTGGCGCCCACGGGGACGCCGCACGCCACCGGCCGCGCGGGTGCGCCGGCCACGGCCGTCCGCGGTGGGATCCGTCTCGTTCATGGGTGCTACTCCTTGCTTCGGCCCCGCTGACGCACACCCGTCTGGTCGGGGTGCGCGCCGGCGGTCGGCGGTGGGATCGGACGATCCGTGGGTGTGACGCCCTCGGTGTCGCCTGTCAGTTGCCGCCGTCGCGGGGGAGGTTGCCGCCCGTTCGGAAATTTTTCGGCCGAGCCGTGAGCAGGAGGCACGGGAGCACCTCCCGAGGGCGCGCGTCCGGGTGGCGGCTTTCCAGAGCGGAAGGCTCCCTGCCGTTCGAGGCAACAGGATGTTAACGAGATCGGCACAACTTGCGCCCGGAACGCGTCTTTACTCTTCTCATGGCCGTGCTTTACTCGCTCTTGACGCGCCATCAGGCCGCCGGAGCGGCACCGATGGCGACGCGGCCCAGCGGCGTGCCGCGCCCGTCGTGCTGACGCACCCTTCCGCCTGGAACGCACGTTTCCGAGGCACCGCCCCGTCCATCGCTCCTCCGGCCGAAACCGCAGGGGTCACGAAGGAGGCACAAACCCCATGGATCCGCTCATCGACCGGGCCCGGGCCTTCCCGCAGCGCGCCGGCGACACCGGCCGGGAACTCACCGGCCTCGCCGCCGGCCAGGCACCCCAGGCCCTCTTCATCACCTGCTCGGACTCGCGCGTGGTGCCCGCGCTGATCACCAACGCCGACCCCGGCGACCTCTTCGAGCTCCGCACCGCCGGCAACATCGTCCCCGCCTACCGGGACGAGCTCGCCTCGGGCGAGGCCGCCACCATCGAGTACGCCGTCGAGGTGCTCGGCGTCCGCGACATCGTGGTCTGCGGCCACTCGCACTGCGGTGCCGTCGGCGCCGTGGTCCGCGGCGAGGACCTCAGCGTCGTTCCCGCCGTCCGTGCCTGGTTGGGCCAGGCCGACCGGGCCGAACTGGGCGCGGACGGCGCGGACGTGTTCGATCCCACGGTCGCCGGGCCCGTGCAGCGCCACGTCCTCACCCAGCTGGACCGGCTGCGCGGCTACCCGGCCGTCGCGCGGCGGCTGCGCGAGGGCGGGATCCGGCTGCACGGCTGGTTCTACGAGATCCACACCGGGCTGGTGCTCGCCCACCGGCCCGACAGCAACCTCTTCCTGCCGCTGTGAGTTCGCGTGAGTCCGCTGTGAAGCCGCTGCGAATCGGGGTGCCCCGTCGGTGATCCACGGCCCCCAGCCCAGCAAAGCCCGCGCCCCGCGGCGCCACCACCACCCTCCGGACCGACACCGTCCGCACCGCTACTCTCCCGAGGACCCGATGACCCGTCGTCCCGCCCTTCGGCTGAGCACTCTGCGCTCTGACCTCCCCGCTTCCATCGTCGTCTTCCTGGTCGCGCTCCCGCTCTGCGTGGGCGTCGCCGTCGCCTCCGGTGCACCGGCCGAACTCGGCCTGATCACCGGCATCGTGGGTGGCCTGGTGACCGGGCTGATGCCCGGCAGCAGCCTCCAGGTGTCCGGCCCCGCCGCCGGCCTGACCGTGCTGGTCTTCGCCGCCGTCCAGGAACACGGCCTCGCCACCCTCGGCGTCATCACCGCCGTGGCCGGCCTGCTCCAACTCGCCATGGGCGCGGCCCGACTCGGCCGACTGTTCCGGGCGATATCCGTCTCCGTCGTCCACGGCATGCTCGCCGGGATCGGTCTCGTCCTGATCGCCGGTCAGCTCTACGCCTTGGCCGACGCCAAGGGACCGGCCGACGGCCTCGCCAAACTGGCCGGCCTCCCGGGCCTGGCCGCCGATGTCGCCAGGAGCCCGCAGGCCCTCGCCGCCGCCGCGATCGGCGCCGCGACGGTGGCGGTCCTGCTGCTCTGGACGCGTCTGCCCGCCCGGGTCCGGAGGGTGCCCGCACCGCTCGCCGCCGTCGCCGCCGCGACGGCCGTCACCGCGCTGTTCGACCTGCCCGTCGCCCGGGTCCGGGTGGCCGGTCTCGCGGGGGTGGTCCACCTGCCCGGCGGCTCCGAACTCGCGGCGCTCGGCAGCCTCGGCGTCCTCGGCACGGCGCTCGCGTTCGCACTGATCGCCTCGGCCGAGAGCCTGTTCAGCGCCGCGGCCGTCGACCGGCTGCACGACGGCCCGCGCACGGACTACGACCGCGAGCTGCTCGCGCAGGGCGTCGGCAACACCGTCTGCGGAATCCTCGGCGCGCTCCCGATGACCGCCGTGATCGTCCGCAGCGCTGCCAACGTGCAGGCCGGCGCCCGCACCAAGGCCTCTCGGGTCCTGCACGGACTGTGGCTGCTGCTCTTCGCCGCGCTGTTCCCGGCCGCGCTCTCCGTCATCCCGCTCGCCGCCCTGGCCGGCGTCCTGGTGCACGCCGGCGCCAAGCTGGTCCCGGTCCGTACGCTGCGCCCGCTCTGGCGGGCCGATCGCGGCGAAGCGGCGATCCTGACGGTCACCGCCCTGACCATCGTGGTGACCAACCTGCTCGAAGGCGTGCTGCTCGGCCTGCTCCTCGCGGTGCTCAAGAGTGCCTGGGACACCTCGCACCTCCACATCGCGGTCGTCGATCCGGCCGACGGTGCCGTGCGCGTGACCCTGCACGGCAACGCCACCTTCCTTCGGCTGCCCCGGCTGCTGGAGACCCTGGAGTCCCTGGAGGAACTGCCCGCCGACCGGCCCGTCCGGCTCGACCTCTCCGGCGTGCGCCACCTCGACCACGCCTGCCGCACCGCCCTGGAGCAGTGGCAGGAGCGCCACAACCGCAGCGGCTCAGCCGAGTTGGTCGGGCTCCCGGTAGCGGTGGCCTGACCGGAGGACGACTCCGGCGCCCGGGCGGTCGGCAGGTTTCCGCGCTCGGGGATCACCCCGGCCCCGTCGGTTCCCGCCTTCCGCACCGGACTCCGGAACCTCTCTTGCGCGCAGAGGACCGCATGGAGAGTGGTCTGCGCGGAGAGGCGGGCGGAGGGGAGACCGCTCACCGATCCGATCCTGATCCGAACGCGCTGAGTGCCGAACCCCTCACCGCTCGCTGTCGCCGTGCGGGCAGCGAGACGGTGATCTCGGCAATCACCTCCGTGGCGCGGATGTGAGCGTTAACTTGGCAATGTAGACAGATGTGAGCACCCTGCGTGGCTGGTATGAAGGGAGCCGCCCTTTGAACCGAGGGTGACGAATTGGCCTGGACCTGGTCGCGTACTGTGGTCGACAGTGCCGAGGAGGGGACTGCGAGTGGGAACCGAGAGTGCCGGGACGGAACAGCGCCAGCCCGTGATGTCGGACGTGGCGAAGCTGGCGGGGGTGTCCCATCAGACGGTGTCCCGGGTGCTCAACGGTGCCCCGCACGTGCGGCCCGGCACCCGGGACCGGGTGCTGGCGGCCATACGGGAGCTGGACTACCGGCCCAACTCCGCCGCCCGCGCGCTGGTCACCCGTCGCTCGCAGACTCTCGGCGTGGTGAGCTTCGACTCGACGCTCTATGGCCCGGCCTCGATGCTGGACGGCATCGAGCGGGCCGCGCGCAGCGCCGGCTACTTCGTGAGCGTGGCCAGTCTGCGTTCCCTGGACGGCCGGTCGGTCCAGGAGGCCGTGGACCGGCTGCGCGACCAGGGTGTGGAGGGCGTCGTCGTGATCGCGCCGCAGACCTCCGCCGTCAGTGCGGTGGCTCGGCTCTCCAGCTCGGTGCCGATCGTGGCGGTCGGGTCGGGCAACCAGACCCGGGTGCCCATGGTGTCGGTGGGCAACCGCTTCGGTGCCGGGGAGGCCACCGGGCACCTGCTCGACCTGGGGCACCGTACCGTGCACCACCTGGCGGGGCCGGCCAACTGGGTGGAGAGCCAGGACCGCGAGGAGGGCTGGCGCCTCACGCTGCAGGCGGCCGGAGCCCCCGTGCCGGACGTGGAGCGCGGCGACTGGAGCGCCCGCTCGGGCTACCAGGCGGGACTGCGGATCGCGCAACTCCCCGACGTCACCGCCGTCTTCTGCGCCAACGACCACATGGCCCTCGGCCTGCTGCGCGCCCTGCACGAGGCCGGCCGGTCCGTCCCCGACGAGATCAGCGTGGTCGGCTTCGACGACATCCCCGAGGCCGCCTACTTCATCCCGCCGCTGAGCACCGTGCGCCAGGACTTCGGCGAACTCGGCCGCCGCGCCCTGGAACTGCTCGTCGGGGAGTTGGGGAGCACCGCCCCCTCGCCGACCCATGCGCAGATCACCCCGGAGCTGGTGCTGCGCCGCAGCGTGGGCCCGGCCCTCCGACGGTGAACCGGTAGCCGATCCGCAGCGGCCCCGATCACCCGGATCGCGGGCTCCGGTCGCGGACCTGCCTTGACAGCATCTTTGTTAGCGCTAACAATCATCGTGAGCGTTGACGACAACGCCCTTCCCACTCCGTCGGCCAGGCCACCGCATCCCGCTTCCGTTTGCCTGGCCGACGGCCACTCGTTCCGCTCTTCAGAGGGAGAGGTAGCGGAACGGAGCCTGTCGCCGGTGTGCTCTGCCCTGCCCCGGCCGATGACCGCACCGGCGACAGGCCACCCTGCAGACTCCCCACCAAGGACGAGGAAGTGATCGACGACCTCGCCTCATCCTGAACCCCTCAGCCCGAACTCCTTTCCCGCACCCCGTTGAACGGAGAGCAGCCCGTGCCCAGAGACGTACTCGTCTCCCCCGGCGACCTGATGGTGGCCCAGGAGGTCGCCGGGGTCATGCCGGACGGCCGGCGCATCACCCGCTGGACGTTCGGCTCCCGGGCCGGGGTGACGGCGGAGGTGCTCAGCCTGGGCGCCCGCCTCCAAGCCCTGAACGCGCCGGACCGGGCCGGGCGGACGGCCAATGTGGTCCTCGGCGGCGGAAGCATCGAGGACCTGCTCGGCCAAGCGTCGTACCTCGGCGCGACCGTCGGCCGCTATGCCAACCGGATCGCGCGCGGTGTGCTGCCCCTCGACGGCGCGACGTACCGGCTGGCCACCCAGCTCACCGGGCACACCCTGCACGGTGGTCCGGACGGCTTCGCCACCCGCCTCTGGGACGGCGTTCCGGTCCGGGCGGACCGGCATGTCGGCGTCCGTTTCCGCCTGCGCAGCCCCGCCGGGGACCAGGGGTTCCCGGGGGCCGTCACCGCCGAGGTGACGTACCTGCTCGATTCCGGCGGCGAGCTCTCGATCACCTACCAGGCGGCCACGGACGCGCCGACGGTCGTCAACCTCACCAACCACGCGTACTTCAACCTGGCCGGCGAGGGCCGTGGAACGGTGCTCGACCACCTGCTCCGCGTCGAGGCCGCCGGGTACCTCCCGGTGGACGGCGACCTGATCCCGCTCGGCCCGGTCGAGCCGGTCGCCGGCACTCCGTTCGACCTGCGCCGCGCCCGGCGGATAGGTACCTGCATCACCGCGGAGAACCCCCAACTCCTGGCGGCTGGCGGCGGGTTCGACCACAACTGGGTGCTCGGCGGCACCGGGTTCCGCCGGGCCGCCCTGCTGAGCCACCCGGTGAGCGGCCGGCACGTCGAGTGCCTGACCACGGAGCCGGGGCTCCAGGTCTACACCGGGAACCACTTCGACGGCTCGCTGACCGGTCGATCAGGCCGCCGGTACGCCGCGCACGCGGGCATCGCGTTGGAGACCCAGCACTTCCCGGACTCGCCCAACCGGCCCGACTACCCCTCCACCCTGCTGCGCCCGGGGGAGAAGTACCGGTCGAAGACGGTGTACCGCTTCTCGACCCAGTAGCGGCGCGGCCGCCGAGCGGTGGAGGGGCGGTGGGCCCGGCGGGGCCCATCGCCCCTCCACCTTTTCCGTCCTCAGTCCGCGACGAAGACCCGCACGTCCCAGGCACCGAGGGAGACCGACCCGCCGGCGGGCACCGAGGCGCCGCCCAGGACGTTGGTGAGGTTCACCGGGGCCTGGGCGCGGGTGGGCTGCCAACTCCAGTTGTGCACCACGTGGACGCGGCGCCCGTCCGGGGCCGTCCCGGTGGTCGCGGTGACGGACGCGGGCAGGTCACGCCAGCCACTGGCGGCGGCGGGGGCCAGCCAGGCGGCCAGCGTCCGGGCCAGGTCGCGTCCGGGCACCGTGCCCACGCAGGTCACCCGGCCGGCACCGTGGGCGCGGGTGGTGACGGCGGACCAGCGGCCGAAGTGCGGGTGGTCGTACCCGGCCAGCACGGTGGCATCGGTGGCGGTGAGGCCCTCCACCCAGCGGGTCGCGGTCGTGCCCGACGGGAGCGCCAGCGCACTGCCGGGTACGGCGCGCAGCGGGAGGTCCGCGGGCAGGTTGCTGAACTCGTCGTACCAGGCGCCCGCGGCTGCCGTCAGGCGTGGCGGGGCGGTCTCGTGGCGGGCCCGGGCCTCGTGGTCGGCGTAGCCGGTGCGGGGGCCGAGCACGAGGTGGCCGCCGGCCTCGGCGTAGGCCGCGAACCAGTCCAGCAGCGAGTCCTCGGCGAGGTACAGCCCGGGGACGATCAGGACGGGGTGGCGCCGGGCAGCCACGTCGGGTGCCACGCCGTGGCGCTCCCCCCGGGCGTCGTGCAGTTGGCGGGCGTGCAGGATTCGCACCTGGCGGCCGGCCTCGAAGGCGCCGCGGTAGAACGGGTCGAAGACGCGGTGGTAGGAGGCCGGGTCGGGGCTGCCGTCCGGCTTCGCGAGCGGCGGGTACTTCTGCATCAGCCACTTGCTGGGCATCGAGTAGACCATGGTGATGTCGGCGTCCGGGTCGAGTCCGGCGACCAGCGCCCCCGCCGTCTCGAACTCGGCCCCCAGACGGGCGAGTTCGGCGTACACCCGGCCGGGCCTGCCGCTGTGCGGCAGAATTCCGCCCCAGTACGTCTCGGCGCCGAAGTGCAGGGTGTGCCAGTGCCAGTACTCGATCATCCGCGCGCCGCGCGAGACCAGGGCCCAGGCGGCCTGCCGCCACTGGCCGTCGAAGGCCGGCCGGTTCTCCGAAGTGCCGCTGATGGCCTGGGCGTTGGTCTCGGTGACCAGGAACGGCTCCTGGCGGGAGGAGAAGATCCGGTCGGCGCTCTGGTACAGCGCCCACACGCCGGCGGTCTTCCACCACTGCTCGTGGTCCTCGGGCGTGGGGTCGGGCAGTGCGAGGGCGTCCTGCATGTCGTAGTACGGGTTGCCCGCGGTGACGTCCAGGGCGTCGGTGATCTCGTCGTCCTCCAGCGCCGGGTGGTTGTAGGCGAGGCAGGTGGTGACGAACTGGTCGGGCCGGGCGTACTCCCGGGTGATGTCGGCCTGCCAGGCGACGAACTCGGTGGTCTGGCGGGCCTGGAACGCCCGCCAGGCGACGTCGTACTGCGGCTGCTGGTTGTCGTCGGGCCGCCACAGGTCGGCCCAGGTGGAGAGCCGGTGCGACCAGTAGACCAGGCCCCACTCCCGGTTGAGGGTCTCCACGTCGCCGTAGGTGTGCCGCAGGTGGTCGACGAAGCGCTGGAACACGCCGTGGTTGTGCGGCAGGCGCAGACCGGGCTCGTTGTCCACCTGGAAGCCGATGACGGCGGGGTGGGAGGCGTGGCGGGCGAGGATCGCCCGGGTGACGCGTTCGGCGTGGTGGCGGAAGGCGGGGTGGGAGAAGTCGGCCTCCTGGCGGGCTCCCCAGCCCATCGGCCGGCCGGTCGCCTGCTCGGTGACGATCTCCGGGTACTGCCGGGCCAGCCACGGCGGCACGGCGTACGTGGGGGTGCCGAGGACGACGGAGATACCGCGCTCGTGGGCGCCGTCGAGCACCGGCGTCAGCCAGTCCAGCTCGAACCGGCCGTTCTCGGGCTCCCAGGTCGACCAGACGGACTCGCCGACCCGGATGACGGTGAACTTCGCCTCCGTCATCAGGTCGAGGTCTTCCTTGAGCCGCTCGTACGGCTGGTACTCGTGGTAATAGGCCGCGCCGAACAGGACGCGCGGGGGCAGCGGGACCATGGGTTCACCTCGGGACGTGAGGAACTCCGGCCGCCGACGGGCCGACGGCCGGGGTGGGCAGGACGGTTGATCAGGCGGTGGTGCCGGTCACCGTGTGCGTTGGCGTCGTACATGGGAACGAAGGCATGGCCGAACCGAGTTCGGCTCGCGGTCGCCCAGGCCGGTCTCCGGCTCCAGGGCGTCGTGGCCCCGGCGGATCGTCTCGCGTGGGTCGCTCAGGGACGCTTCCTCGGTGGGGCGGGGGAGACGCGGGGCGCGTTCAGCGCGCGCGCAGGACCGCGCAGCCGCCGGGGGCCAGTTCGTCGACGGTGCCGTCGGTGAGCAGGTCGTGGCCCGGCCGGGGCAGCGGCACGGCGTCGGAGCGGTGGTTGAGCAGCAGGTGCCAGCCCCGGCCGTCCGGGGCGTGCCGGGTGACGGCTTCGACGCCGGCCGGCAGGCCGGGCAGCTCCGGGACGACCCCGGCCTCCGCCAGCAGACGGCCGATCAGGGCGGCGTACCCGGGGTCGTCCAGGCGGGTGGAGAGGTACCAGCCCCGGCCGGAACCGAACCGGTGGCGGGTCAGGGCCGGGCTTCCGGCGAGCATGCCCTCGGTGTAGGCGGCGAGCGCCTCGGCGCCCTCGGTGCGCAGGGACTCGCTCCAGGAGGTGGCCGTCGAGCCGTCGGACAGCGCGATCTGCTCGCCCTTCCGCAGCGGACGGTGCTCCTCGACCCGGATGCCGAGCGCCTCGCGCAGCGGTGCGGCCGGGTAGCCGCCGAGCCGGGCGTGGAGGCGTTCGTCGACGATGCCGCCGAAGTGCTGGACGAGCAGGGTGCCGCCGGCGGCGACGTAGCGGCGCAGGTTCCCGGCGCCCGCGTCGGTGAGCAGGAACAGCGCCGGGGCGAGGACGACCCGGTAGCGGCTCAGGTCGTGTTCGGGGTGGGCGACGTCGACCGTCCGGCCGGCGTCCCACAGTGCCCGGTGGGCGCGGCGCAGTGCGGCGAGGTAGTCGAGTTCGCAGGACGGGAGCCCGTCGACGTTCATCGCCCACCAGGCGTCGGAGTCGTGCAGGACGGCGACCTCGGCCCGGACGGTGGAGCCGGCGAGTTCGCCGAGCCGGGCGATGGCCTCCCCGGTCGCCGTGACCTCGCGGAAGGTGCGGCTGTCCGGCCCGGCGTGCGGGACCATCGACGAGTGCCACTGCTCGGCGCCGGCCCGGGACTGGCGCCACTGGAAGAACAGGGCGCCCTCCGCGCCGCGGGCGATGTGGGCGAGCGAGTGGCGCAGGATCTCACCCGGTTCCTTGGCGAGCACGCGGCCGCCGGCGTAGACGGTGTTGGTGCCCTGTTCCATCAGCAGCCAGGGGGCGCCGCCGGCGAAGGAGCGGGCCCGGTCGGCGTCGAAGGCGGCCTGGGCGGCGGCGTCGATGCCGGGGGCGGTGGGGTAGTGGTTGACGGAGACCAGGTCGACCTCGCGGCCGAAGGCCCACAGGTCCAGGTTCTGGTAGCCGGGCAGCATGAGGTTGGTCGTCACCGGGCGGTCGCTGTGGGCGCGGATCGCGTCGCGCTGCTCGCGGTAGGCGGCGAGGGTCTCGTCGGACCAGAAGCGGCTGTAGTCCAGCGCCTGGCCGGGGTTCTTGTGCCACTGGGTGGCCCGCGGCGGCAGGATCTGCTCCCAGGAGCTGTAGCCCTGGCTCCAGAAGGCCGTCCCCCAGGCCTCGTTGAGGGCGTGGAGGGAGCCGTGGCGGGCGCGCAGCCAGACCCGGAAGGCGGCCGCGGCGTGGTCGCAGTAGCAGAGGGTCGCGTACTCGTTGTGCACGTGCCACAGGGCGAGCGCCGGGTGGTCGCCGTAGCGTTCGGCGAGGGCGCCGGCGATGCGGCGGGCGGCCCGGCGGTAGGCGGGCGCGGCGAGGCAGTAGGTGTCCCGGCTGCCGTGGGTCAGGCGGGCGCCGTCGGGGCGGACCGTCAGGGCGTCCGGGTGGGCCAGGCTGAACCAGGGCGGCGGGGAGGCGGTGGGGGTGGCCAGGTCGACGGCGACGCCGGCCGCGTGCAGCCGGTCGAGGTGGGCGTCGAGCCAGTCGAAGTCGTAGCGGCCCTCCTCGGGCTCCGTCAGGGCCCAGGAGAAGACGCCGACGGTGGCGAGGTTGACCCGCGCCCGGCGCATCAGCTCGTCGTCCTGCTTCCACACCTCTGCGTCCCACTGCTCGGGGCTGTAGTCCCCGCCGTAGGCGAGGCCGCCGAGGCGGTCGGTGAGCCGGCGGATGTCCATCTGGGAACCGTCCTTCTCGTCGTGGTGTCAACTTCGGTGCGACGCCGGGGCGGTGCTTTCGCGGACCATCAGCTCCGGCGGCATCAGGACGAGCCGGTCCTCCGGATCGTCGCCCGCGGCGCGCGCGGCGATCCTGGCCATGACCTGCTCGACGGCCACCTGCCCGAGGTCCTTCCGGGGGCTGGTCACGGAGGTGAGCCGGGGGGAGTGCTGCTCGGCCAGTGGGTCGGGGCAGATGGCGATGACGGAGGCGTCCTCCGGCACGGTCCGCCCGCCGGCGCGCAGCAGGCTCAGCAGCGGGCCGATCGCGGCCTCGTTCTGCACGACGAAGCCGGTGGTGTCCGGCCGGTCCGCGAGGATCCGGGCCAGGGTGCCGGCGGTGCTCTCGTAGGTGCCCTCGCACGGGCGGTGGAGGAAGCGCAGGCCGCGTCGTTCCGCGCGGGCGCGGAAGCCGGTCAGGGTGCGCTCGGCGTAGCCGGCATGCCGTCGGTAGACGCCGCTGCTGTAACCGATGAAGGCGATGTCGCGGTGGCCGAGGTCGGCCAGGTGGTCGGCGCACAGGGCGCCGGCGGTGGCGAAGTCGTGGTCGACGCAGGAGAGTCCGGCGGGGTCGTCGGGCAGGCCGATGAGGGCGGCCGGGATGTCCTCGGCCCGCAGGACCGGGACGCGGTCGTCGTCCAGCCGCACGTCCATCAGGATGACGCCGTCGGCGAGTCCGGTGGCGGCGACCCGGCGGACGCCTTCGGGCCCTTCGTCGTTGGTGAGCAGCAGGACGTCGTAGCCGTGTTCGCGGGCCGCCACGGTGACCGCGATGGCGATCTCCATCATCGTGGGCACGTGCACCTCGGGGTGGAGCGGCACCACCAGGGCGATGATGTGCGAACGCTTGCCGGCCAGGGCCCGGGCACCCGCGTTGGGGTGGTAGCCGAGGTCCGTGATGGCCTGTTCGACGCGGATCCTGGTCTCGTCGGAGATCGGGCGCTTGCCGCTGAGGGCGTAGCTGACCGTGCTGGACGAGACGCCGGCGTGCCTGGCCACATCGGCGAGTGTCACCATCGCTCTGGTTCCTTCGTGTCGGTTCCGGTGGGGAGCGGTCCCGGCCGTGCGCCGGGGAGGTCCGCGCGGGACCGCTCCGGGTCCGTGGGGCCCGGCTGGCCCGGGCGGACGGCTCAGCCCTTGATCGCGCCGATGAGGACACCGGTACGCAGGTGCTTCTGCACGAACGGGTTCACGATCACCAGTGGTACCAGGGTGAGGACCACGACCGCCATCTGCAGCGACAGCTCATGGTGGCGTGGCCCCTCTCCGTCGCAGCGTCGGAAGCGTCGAAGCGCTTGGAGGTTTCGCCGAGACTAACGATGCGTTATCAGTTGAGCAAGAGGCTGAACAAATACAAAATCGGTTGCGCTCGGGGGAGTTGACAGTCACTTCGGAGCCTGTCAACGTCGAAGCGCTTCGATGAACGATGCCGAGTCCAGCCCGCCCGAGGGGTATTCCACGTGAGTTCCGTGCCCGCGTCCGCAGCCGGCCTGCCCGGTTTCCGCAATCCCACGCTTCCCCTGCGCAAGCGTGTCGACGACCTGCTCCACCGGCTCACGCTCGACGAACGGCTCGCGATGCTGCACCAGTACGCGCCCGCCGTGCCGCGCCTGGGCGTCGCCCCCTTCCGCACCGGAAGTGAGGGCCTGCACGGCGTCTCCTGGCTCGGGGTGGCAACGGTCTTCCCGCAGGCCGTCGGCCTCGGCGCCAGCTGGGACGAGGACCTGGTGCGCGAGGTCGCCGAGGCGGTCTCGACCGAACTGCGCGCCTTTCACTACCACCGCCCGCCGGCGATCGGCACCACCGAACGCGGGGCGAACTCCCTGCAGGCCTGGGCCCCCGTGCTCAACCTGCTGCGCGACCCGCGCTGGGGGCGCAACGAGGAGGGCTACTCCGAGGACCCGGTGCACACCGCCCGGGTCGGCGAGGCGTTCTGCCGGGGCCTCGCCGGCGACCACCCGACCTACCTGCGCACCGCCCCCGTGCTCAAGCACTTCCTCGCCTACAACAACGAGGACGACCGCTGCACCACCTCCTCCTCGCTACGCCCCCGCGTGCTCCACGAGTACGACCTCGCCGCCTTCCGCCCGGTCGTCGCCTCCGGCGCCGCGACCGGCGCGATGGCCGCCTACAACCTGGTCAACGGCCGCCCCTGCCACGTCAGTCCGCTGATCGAGGCGGAGCTGCGCCGCTGGGCCGAGCCCACCGGCCACGAGCTGTTCGTGGTCAGCGACGCCGAGGCCCCCTCCAACCTGGTCGACCCGGAGCACTACTTCGACGACCACGCCGAGTCCCACGCGGCCGCGCTGAAGGCAGGCATCGACAGCTTCACCGACCATGGCGAGGACAGCGCGACTCCGGTCGGCCGGCTGCGCGAAGCGCTGGAACGCGGACTGATCGACGAGGCCGACGTGGACCGCGCGGTCCGGCGGCAGCTCGAACTGCGCTTCCGCCTCGGCGAGTTCGACCCCGAGCTGGACCCCTACGCCGACACCGGACCCGAGGTGATCGACTGCCCCGAGCACCGCGACCTGGCCCGGCAGGCCGCGACCGAGTCGACGGTGCTGCTCAAGAACGACGGCCTGCTGCCGCTCGACCCGGCCCGCACGCCGCGGATCGCTGTCATCGGCCCGCTTTCCGACACGCTCTTCGAGGACTGGTACAGCGGCACCATGCCGTACCAGGTGGGCATCGCCACCGGACTGGCCGAGGCCGTCGGCGCACACGGCGCCGAAGTGGTCCGGGTGGCAGGCGCCGACCGGATCACCCTGCGCTCGCGCACCACGGGAGACCTGCTCGGCAAGTCCGCCTACGACGTGACCGACTGGGGCGGCGGCGCCTTCACCCTGTGCGCCGCCGACACCGGCCGCTACCTGAGCCTTCAGGACGACGACGCCCTGGCCGCCGACCGGGAAGTGATCAGGAGCTGGTTCGTCAAGGAGACCTTCCGGCTCGAACCGGCCGGCGCCGACACCGTGCTGCTCCGCTCCGTGTTCACCGGGCGCTACGCCGCCGTGGACCCGACCGACGGCCGGGTGACCGTCAGCGCCGAGAGCGCGGACGATGCCGAGCGCTGGCAGCGCGAGCTGGTGCGCGACGGCATCGCCGAGGCGCGGGCGGCCGCCGAGACGGCGGACGTCGCGGTCGTCGTCCTCGGCAACCACCCGATGGTCAACGGCCGCGAGACCGAGGACCGCGCGGACATCGACCTGCCCGAGGGCCAGGAGGAACTGCTGCACGCGGTCGCCGCCGTCCGCCCGGAGACGGCCCTGGTCGTGATGAGCAGCTACCCCTACGCCCTCGACTGGGCCGACGAGCACCTGCCCGCCGTGGTGTGGACCTCCCACGGCGGGCAGGAGACGGGGCATGCCCTGGCCGCCGTGCTGCTCGGCGGGGCCGAGCCCGCCGGCCGCCTGCCGCAGACCTGGTACCGGGGCGACGACCCGCTGCCCGCCCCGCTCGACTACGACATCATCAAGGCGGGCTGGACCTACCAGTACCACCGGGCCACCCCGCTCTACCCCTTCGGGCACGGGCTGTCCTACACCGACTTCGCCTACCGCGACCTGCGCCTGTCGCAGCCGTCGATCGACCAGGACGGGTCGGTCGACGTCACCGTCACACTGGCCAACAGCGGACGGCGGCCCGGCAGCGAGGTCGTCCAGCTCTACGTCCGGGCCCTGGACGCCCGCTACGAGGCACCCCGGCTGCGCCTCGCCGACTTCCGCAAGGTCCACCTGGAGCCCGGCGAGGAGCGGGAGTTGACGTTCCGACTGTCAGCCGACCGGCTCGCCCACTGGGACGTCGCCACCGGGGCCTTCACCGTCGACCCCGGCGGCTACGAGGTGGTCGTCGCCCGCAGCTCCGACCACCCGGTCCTCACGGCGCCGCTCACCGCGCTCGGGGCGGTGGCCACGCCCCGCGTGGTCCTCGAACGCCGCACCCCGGCCGTCGACTTCGACGACTACACGGACATCACCATCGTCGACGCCGACCGCACCGACGGCGACGCGGTCACGCCCACCGATCCCGCGCAGCCCGCGACGCTCCTCTTCCGGGACGTCGACCTCTCCGGAGCCGTCCGGATCACGGTGGAGACCGCCCGCGAGGACGCCGGACCGGGCAGGGCCGGGCTCGAAGTCCACGCCGGCAACCGCCTGTTGGCCGAACTCGACGTGCCCGTCACCGGCGACCGCTACGCCTGGACGGTCACCACCGCCGAACTCGCCGCCCCGCTCGACGGTACGCACGACCTGAGCCTGACCCTGCACGGCGACGTCCGCCTCGCCGCCTTCCGCTTCGGCGGGGCCGGCCAGGCCGACTGAGGACCGTCGCCCCACGGACCGGCGGCCCGCCCATGGGGTGGGCGGGCCGCCACCCTCACCTGTCCGGCGCTGCGCGCCGCACCCGTTCGCTTCCGTCACCCCGCCGCCCGGAGGCGTCCCCATGCCGCTGCTCACACCCCACCACACCGGCTCGTCATCGCTCCATCCGGAGGAATCCCCCATGCCGCTCACAGACTTCGGACTCGACGAACTCGTCCGCTACCGGCCGGAGCCGTCCGCCCCGCAGGACTTCGACGACTTCTGGCAACGGACCCTCGCCGACGCCCGCTCGCACGGCGGGGCGGTCAAGGTCGAACGCGTCACCGCGCAGTACGGACTGCGCACCGTCGAGGTGGACGACGTGCGGTTCCCCGGCTGGAACGGCGAGCCGGTGGCCGCCTGGCTGCTGCGCCCGCGCGGCATGGCGGGGCCGCTTCCGGTCGTCGTCACCTACATCGGCTACTCCGGCGGCCGCGGGCTGCCCACCGAGCACCTGTTCTGGTCCGCCGCCGGGTACGCCCAACTCGTCGTCGACAGCCGGGGCCAGGGCCGGGACACTCCCGACCGGGGCGAGGGCGACGGCACCCAGTGGGCCGAGGGCTTCATGACCCGCGGCATCGACTTCCCCGAGAACCACTACTACCGGCGGCTGATCACCGACTGCGCGCGCGCCGTGGACGCCGTCACCCGACTGCCCGGCCTCGACGGCAACCGGATCCTGCTGGCCGGCGGCAGCCAGGGCGGCGGCCTGGCCATCGCCGTCGCCGGGCTCACCGGGGACCGCGTCGCGGCGGTGATGCCGGACGTGCCGTTCCTGTGCCACTTCCGCCAGGCGACGCAGATCGCCGGGGAGGGGCCGTACCAGGAGATCGTCAAGTACCTGCGCTGGCACAGCCCGAACCGCGTCCAGCAGACCCTTGACACCCTTGACTACTTCGACGGAGTCAACTTCGCCCAGCGGGCCACCGCGCCGGCCCTGTTCAGCGTCGGCCTGATGGACCCGGTCTGCCCGCCCTCCACGGTCTACGCCGCCTTCAACCACTATGCCGGTGAGGACCGCACCATGACGGTCTGGCCCTTCGCCGACCACGGCGGCGGCTGCGGCGCCAACCCGCCCGCCCAGCTCGCCTGGCTGCGGGAGCGCGGACTCACGCCGAAGCCCGCCGCGTGAGCGAACGAAGCGAGCGAGTCATCAGGAGGTGCGCATGAGCACCCCGGCCTTCCCGGAACTGCCCGCCGGCTTCCGCTTCGGCGCCGCCACCGCCGCCTACCAGATCGAGGGCGCCCACGACGAGGACGGCCGCGGCCCGTCCATCTGGGACACCTTCAGCCACACCCCCGGCCGCACCCTCGGCGGCGCCACCGGCGACACCGCCTGCGACCACTACCACCGCTACCCCGAGGACGTCGCCCTGCTGCGCGGGCTCGGCGTCGACAGCTACCGCTTCTCGATCGCCTGGCCCCGCCTGCTGCCCCGGGGCACCGGGTCCGTCAACCGGAAGGGCCTGGACTTCTACGACCGGCTGATCGACGAACTGTTGGACGCCGGGATCGCGCCCGCAGCCACCCTCTACCACTGGGACCTGCCGCAGGCCCTGGAGGACCGGGGCGGCTGGCGCGTCCGGGAGACCGCCGAATCGTTCGCGGAGTACGCCGCCCTCGTGGCCGAGCGCTACGGGGACCGGGTCGATCGCTGGATCACCCTCAACGAACCGTTCTGCTCCGCGTTCGTCGGCTACGCCGAGGGCCGGCACGCGCCCGGCGCCCAGGAGGGGCGCGGCGCCCTCGCCGCCGCGCACCACCTGCTGGTCGCCCACGGCCTCGCCGTCCGGGAGCTGCGCGCCGGGGGCGCCGGGGAGGTCGGGATCACGCTCAACCTCGACCGCCTGCACGCCGCCTCCTCCCTCCCGGAGGACCGGGCCGCCCGGCGCCGGGCCGAGGTCCTGCACAACGAGGTGTGGACGGCGCCGCTGTTCGCCGGGCGCTACCCCGCGCACGAGGCCGACACCTGGTGCGGTCTCGCGGACGGCCCCTGGCGGCGGCCGGGCGACCTGGACCTGATCGGCGCGCCGCTGGACTTCCTCGGCGTCAACTTCTACCGACCGATCACCGTGGCCGCCGCGTACCACCGCACGGACGACGTCGACCGGCGCACCGCCGTGGACATCGGAGTCACGGAGCTGGACCCGTACGGCACCCGGCACACCACCATGGGCTGGCCCGTCGTGCCGACCGCGCTCACCGAACTGCTCCGCGGCCTCCACGCCCGCTACCCGCAGCTCCCGCCGGTCTGGATCACCGAGAACGGCTCCGCCGAGGCCGACAGCCTCACCCCCGACGGCCGCGTCCACGACGCGGAGCGGATCGACTACCTGGCCGGCCACCTCGCCGCCGTCGCCGACGCCATCGCGGCCGGGGTCGACGTGCGCGGCTACTACGTCTGGTCCCTGCTGGACAACTTCGAGTGGGGGCGCGGCTACGAGCAGCGCTTCGGCCTGGTCCACGTCGACTACGACACCCTGACCCGAACGCCCAAGGACAGCTACCACTGGTACCGGGGCCTGATCACCGCGCACCGCGCGCGGACGGAGGAACCTGCCCGATGAAGTTCACCGACGGCTACTGGCTGATGCGACCGGGCGTCACGGCGCGCTACGCCACCGAGGTCGCCGATGTCCGGACCGACGATGACCGGATGACCCTCTACGCGCCCGTGAAGCACGTGCGCGGCCGCGGTGACACGCTCAACAGCCCACTGCTGACCGTCGAGTGCTGGTCCCCGGCCGAGGGCGTGATCGGGGTGCGCACCACCCACCACGCCGGATCGGTGCGGCGCGGACCGGAGTTCGCGCTGCCCGGCGCCGAGCAGGGCAGCGGGAAGGTGCGCCGGGACGGCGACGTGGTGGAGCTCTGCGCCGGCGAACTGACCCTGCGGGTGGACACCTCGAAGCCGTGGCAGCTGGAGTTCACCGCCGGCGGCCGGGTCCTGACCACGGTGGGCGAGCGCGGCACCGGCTTCGTCACCGACGCGGGCGGCCGCCACCACATGCTCGGACAGCTCGCCCTGGGCGTCGGCGAACTGGTTTACGGCCTGGGGGAGCGGTTCACCCCGTTCGTCCGCAACGGCCAGGTGGTGGACATCTGGCAGGCGGACGGCGGCACCAGCAGCGAACAGGCGTACAAGAACGTCCCGTTCCACCTGACCAACCGGGGCTACGGCGTCCTCGTCAACCACCCCGGCCGGGTCAGCTACGAGATCGGCTCCGAGGCGGTCGGCCAGGTGCAGTTCAGCGTCGAGGACCAGTCGCTGGAGTACTTCGTCGTCCACGGCCCGACCCCCAAGCTGATCCTGGAGCGCTACACCGCCCTCACCGGCCGCCCCGCGCTGCCCCCGGCCTGGGCACTGGGCCTGTGGCTGACCACCTCCTTCACCACCGACTACGACGAGGCCACCGTCAACCGCTTCGTCGGCGGCATGGCCGAACGCGGCATCCCGCTGAGCGTGTTCCACCTCGACTGCTTCTGGATGCGCGAGTACCAGTGGAGCGACTTCGCGTGGGACCCGGACACGTTCCCGGACCCGGCCGGCATGCTGGCCCGGCTCAAGCAGCAGGGGCTGCGCATCTCCGCCTGGATCAACCCCTACATCGCCCAGAAGTCGGAGCTGTTCGCCGAGGGCATGCGCGAGGGCTACCTGGTGCGCCGCCCGGACGGCAGCGTCTGGCAGTGGGACCTCTGGCAACCGGGCATGGCCCTGGTGGACTTCACCAACGCCGCCGCCCGTGACTGGTACACCGGCAAGCTGCGCACCCTGCTGGCGGTCGGGGTGGACTGTTTCAAGACCGACTTCGGCGAGCGCATCCCCACCGACGTCCTCTGGCACGACGGCTCCGACCCGGAACGGATGCACAACTACTACACCCAGCTGTACAACCGGGCCGTGTTCGAGCTGCTCCGGGAGGAGCGCGGGGAGGGCGAGGCGCTGCTGTTCGCCCGTTCCGCGACCGTGGGCGGCCAGCAGTACCCGGTGCACTGGGGCGGCGACTGCGAATCGCACTTCAACGCCATGGCCGAGTCGCTGCGCGGCGGACTCTCCCTCGGGCTGTCCGGGTTCGGGTTCTGGAGCCACGACATCGGCGGCTTCGAGGGCACACCGACCCCCGCCGTCTTCAAGCGCTGGACACAGTTCGGCCTGCTCTCCTCGCACAGCCGGCTGCACGGCAGCAAGTCCTACCGCGTGCCGTGGGACTTCGGCGAGGAGGCCGTCGAGGTCACCCGCGAGTTCACGCTGCTCAAGCACCGCTTGGCGCCCTACCTCCAGCACGCGGCCCAACAGGCGCACGCCACCGGCCTCCCGGTGATGCGCGCCATGGTGCTGGAGTTCCCGGACGACCCGGCCGCCGCCGCGCTCGACCGGCAGTACCTGCTCGGCGACGACCTGCTCGTCGCCCCGGTCTTCACCGAGGACGGCACGGTCGAGTACTACGTGCCCGAGGGGACGTGGACCAACATCCTGACCGGCGACCAGGTCACCGGCCCGCGCTGGGTGCGCGAACGGCACGGCTTCCACACCCTGCCGCTGCTCGCCCGCCCGGACTCCGTCATCGCGTTCGGGGCGGACGACCAGCGCCCGGTCTCCGCCTGGGCCGAGGGCGTCGAGCTGCGGGTGCACGCTTTCGCCGACGGCGCCGAGCGCAGCGTCGTGATCCCGCGCACCGAAGGCACCGGCGAGAGCGCCCGCTTCCGGCTGCGCCGCACCGGCGACCGGCTGAGGGTGACCACCGACAGCCCGCACCCGTGGCAGCTGAGGCTCGGGGGCCCGGACGGCGCCCTGCACGTCAGCCCGGCCGGCACCCACGAGGCCGAGCTGACCTACCCGGCCTGAGGCCGGCCCCGGACGTGAGGTCCCGCGTGCCCCCGCATGGGCGCGCGGGACCTCGCTCCTTGTCGTCCGTACTCGCCGGGTCGCGCGGGCCGGGTCGGACGGATCCGTACGACCCGGCTGACGGACGCGGTCAGCGGGCGCCGAGGAGGTGTTCGAGGGCCAGCTGGTCCAGCTGCTCGAAGGCCATGCCGCGCCGGGCGGCGGCGTCGACGTCGAACTCCTCGAATGCGGAGCGGTCCGCCAGCAGCCCGCTCAGGCCGTCCTCCGCCGTGGGGAGGGCGAGTTCGGGCAGCCGGGAGGCGGCGAGCGCGGCCCGCACCTCCGGGTCGGCCCGGAAGGCGCGGGAGCGCTCGGCCAGCAGCAGGTAGTTGCGCATGCAGCCGGCCGCGGACGCCCAGACGCCGTCGAAGTCCTCGGTGCGCGGCGGCTTGAAGTCGAAGTGCCGCGGGCCGTCGTAGCCGGCCGATTCCAGCAGGTCGACCAGCCAGAAGGCCTGCCGCAGGTCGCCGGCGCCGAAGCGCAGGTCCTGGTCGTACTTGATGCCGGACTGGCCGTTGAGGTCGATGTGGAACAGCTTGCCGTGCCACAGGGCCTGGGCGATGCCGTGCGGGAAGTTGAGCCCGGCCATCTGCTCGTGGCCGACCTCGGGGTTGAGACCGACCCGATCGGGCCGCTCCAGCGCGTTGATGAACGCCAGGGCGTGGCCGACGGTGGGCAGCAGGATGTCGCCGCGCGGCTCGTTGGGCTTGGGCTCGATCGCGAAGCGCAGGTCGTAGCCCTGCTGCTCGACGTACTCGCCCAGCAGGTCGAAGGCCTCCTTCAGCCGGTCGAGCGCGGTGCGCACGTCCTTGGCCGCGCCGGACTCGGCGCCCTCGCGCCCGCCCCAGGCGACGTAGACCGAGGCGCCGAGCTCGGCCGCCAGGTCGATGTTGCGGATCGTCTTGCGCAGCGCGTAGCGCCGGACGTCGCGGTCGTTGGCGGTGAAGGCGCCGTCCTTGAAGACCGGGTGGGTGAACAGGTTGGTGGTCGCCATCGGGACCGTCAGCCCGGCGTCCTCCAGTGCGGCCCGGAAGCGCTTGACGCTCTGCTCGCGGGTGGCCTCGCCCGCCCCGAAGGGGATCAGGTCGTCGTCGTGGAAGGTGACGCCGTAGGCGCCGAGGTCGGCCAGTCGCTGCACGGTCTCGACCGGGTCGAGGGCGGGGCGGGTGGCGTCGCCGAAGGGGTCGCGACCCTGCCAGCCGACGGTCCACAGACCGAAGGTGAACTTGTGCGCGCGGGTGGGGGTGAGGGCGTCGCTGGACATGGAGCAGCTCCGGATTCAGTGCCGAGAGGGGTGTTTGTCAGGGCTCTCAACAAATTAGTATGCCGGAACGTCAGAAGGAACCGTTTCTAAAGACTGAGCGGGAGTGAGTCCTGTTGCCAGAACCTGTGCTCAGCCGAACGGTCTTGGGCGTTCTGGTCTACCGCGTTTCTTCCGCGTTCAGCGCCGACGGATCTTGTCCGTGGTCCGGGTACGCGGGGGCGGTTTCCCTCACGCCCCCGAACATCGGGTCGGGCCTGGGTGGTCCGATGCCCTGCAGCATCGCTCTGGTGCTGCGGGGGCGGTGCCGTCCGTCGCCTGATCCGGTGTCCGAGGGCGCGTCGTGCGATCGCCACGCCGGCCGCCTGGTGGCGGGTGACGGGGCTGGTTGGTGTGCTGAGGGGCTTCTGCCAGTGCTGGGCCCCCCACATCGAGGTGTAGGCCGGGTCCACGGCGATGATGCTGACCCGGTCTCGGCGGTCATCGCCAGGAGCCGGGCGCGCAGCTTCGCCGTGGGGATGCCGTTGACGAGCTGCCGGAACCGCTTGCGGCGGCCATGCTTCTCACGGGTCCTGGAGTCGGTGAAGTCCAGGTCCTCGACGGCGATCGCCTGGCAGCCGCTCGCCTGGGCCCAGTGCAGCAGCCGGGTGAGGGCGTGGCGGATCTGGGCGTCCCGGATCGTCTCGTTGCCGTACCGCTTGCCGCACTCCCCGTCGGCCGTGAGGAACCACCGGGTGGCCTCCCACCGCTGCCGCCACCCGTCCTCGGTCAGGTTCGCCGCCGCGAGGTTGTGCCGGGTCTTGAGCAACCGCCCACCGCCCCGGACGACCGAGACCTTCCCGGCTTCACGCTCGGCCCTGACGTGCTCGTACTCGGCCTCCAGGTGGGCCAGGCGCCGGGACTTGACGAACCACTCCCGTTCGGACCGGTATCCGCCCGGCTGCCGCTTCGTCCCGCGTTCGCCGACCGGCAGCGACAGGCGATGGCGCAGGGTGCGGATACCGGCATCGAGGCCCTTGAGGTGCTGCCACTGCGCCCGGCGGGACAGACCCCACTGGTCGTGCGTGGCCTTGGTGATCGAACCGGCCCAGCGCGAGGACGAGTCGGTGGTGAGGTCCCGCTTGCGCATCGCCCAGGTGTCGGCGCAATGCTCCAGCCCGTCGCGTACGCGCCGGGCCAGGTCACGAGAGGCGAGGCGCCCCAGGTGTTCACCGACCACGCGCAGGATCTGCTCGTCCCTGGCCGTCAGGTCCCTGAGCCGGTCGCGGATGCACACACCCGAAGCGGGACCGGCGACGAACGGTCGCGCGATAGCCCGCAGTTCTCGTTCAGCCACGCCCGGTCACCGCCCCTGATCCATACCGGCAACCAGATCATAAGGACGACCACTGACAAACGGCACGACCACGCACTCACGTGCACTTATCGGCACTGGATGTCACTCAAACCGGAACAGTTCACCACCCCACCGGAGGAACGCATGGCTGAGCAGCGCGTCGTGATCGGCTTCGACAGCTCCACCCAGTCCACCAAGGCGCTCGCCGTCGACCTCGACACCGGCACCGTCCTGGGCCGGGGCCGCGCCCCGCACACCGTCAGCACGGGCGCCGGTCGCGAGAGCGATCCCGAGCAGTGGTGGGACGCGCTCGGGCAGGCCGCGGCGGGAACCGGCTGGGCGGACCGCGCGGCCGCCGTCTCGATCGCCGGCCAGCAGCACGGTCTGGTCACCCTGGACGCGGCCGGAGTGCCGGTCCGCCCGGCGCTGCTCTGGAACGACGTCCGGTCCGCGCCCCAGGCCGCCGAGTTGAAGGCCGCGATCGGCGCCGCGGAACTCGCCCGCCGCACCGGCAGCGTGCCCACCGCCGCCTTCACCGCCCCCACGTGGGCCTGGCTGCGCGCCCACGAACCCGCCGCCGCCGACCGGGTCGCGGCCGTCCGCCTGCCCCACGACTTCCTGACCGAGCGGCTGACCGGGGAGGCGGTCACCGACCGGGGCGACGCCTCGGGAACCGGCTGGTGGGGTCCGGACGGCTACGACCGGGACGTCCTCACCCGGATCGGTCTCGACCCGGGCCTGCTGCCGGAGGTCCTGCCCCCCGGCGCCCGGGCCGGTGCCGTCCGCCCCGGGACGCCGCTGCGCGAAGGCACGCCGGTGGCCACCGGTACCGGCGACAACATGGCCGCCGCCCTCGGGCTCGGCCTGCTCCCCGGGCAGCCGGTGCTCAGCCTCGGCACCTCCGGCACCGTCTACGCCGTCGGCCGGCGCAGGCCCGCCGACCCCGGCGGCACCGTCGCCGGCTTCGCCGACGCCCTCGGCGGCTGGCTGCCACTGGCCTGCACGCTCAACTGCACCCTCGCCGTCGACCGCTTCGCCGCCCTGCTCGGCCGCGGCCGCGACGAGGTCGAGGACGGCGGCACCGCGGTCGTCCTGCCCTACCTGGACGGCGAGCGGACACCGGACCTCCCGGGTGCCTCCGGCCTGGTCCACGGGTTGCGGCACGACACCACCCGGGGACAACTGCTGCAGGCCGCCTACGACGGCGCCGCCCACGCCCTGCTCGCCGCCCTGGACGGCGTGCTGCGCGCGGGCGGCGCGGACCCGGCGGGCGACGAGCCGCTGCTACTGATCGGCGGCGGCGCCCGCGGGCAGGCCTGGCAGCGGACCGTCCTGCGGCTCTCGGGCCGCGCGGTCCAGGTGCCCGACGCGCAGGAACTGGTCGCGCTCGGCGCCGCCGCCCAAGCCGCCGCGCTGCTCACCGGCGAGCCCGCCGACGCCGTCGCCCGCCGCTGGAAGACGGCGCGGGGCCCGGTGCTGGAGCCGGTGAAGCGGGACGAGGACGCGCTGCTGCGGATCGGGGATACCCTGCGTCGGGCCGGGGCCTTGCAGGGAGCTCCGGCTGAGGACCGGTAGGAGGGGCGGCGCGTGACAGTGGTCGGCAAGGCGAAGATCAGCCCGGGGAGTGGGCCCGCGTCGCAACAGGACATGCGACGGCGGAACCTCTCGGTCGTCCTCGGCGCGGTCGCCGCGCACCGCTCGCTGCCCCGCCCGCTGTCCCGTGCGGACGTCGCCGGACGCGTCGGCCTGACCAGGGCGGCCGTCTCGTCGCTGGTCGACGAACTGATCGGGCGGGGTGCGCTGACCGAGGCGGAGACCCCGCCCGACGGGCGGGTCGGTCGCCCGGGACGCGCGTTGTCGGTGACCGACGAGGGCCCCGCCGGTCTCGGCCTGGAGATCGGCGTCACCCACCTCGGCGCGTGCGTGGTGGACCTGCGCGGCGAGCCGCGGTTGTGGCGCCGGGTGGAACGGGCCAACGCGGGCCGGCCGGCCGGGCGGGTCCTGGCAGAGGCCGCCGCGCTGGCCGCCGAGACGGAGGCCGAGGCCGCCGCCCTCGGACTGCGGGTCGAGGGCCGCGTCCTGGCCGTGCCCGGGGTGGTGCCGAACGGGCCCGGCGCACTGGTCGAGCGCGCGCCCAACCTCGGCTGGCACGGCGTCCGGCTCGCCGACCACTGGCCCGACCCGGACACCGTGCCCGAACCGGAGAACGAGGCCAACCTCGGGGCGCTGGCGGAGTACTGGAGCGCCGAGCCAGCCGTGGAGACCTTCGTCCACGTCTCCGCCGACACCGGGATCGGCGCCGCCCTGGTCATCGACGGGCAGTTGTTCCGGGGCGCCCGCGGCTTCGCCGGCGAACTCGGCCACATCCCCATCCGGCCGGACGGCGTCGAGTGCGCCTGCGGTGCCCGCGGCTGCCTGGAGCAGTACGCGGGCGAGGCGGCCGTGGGGGCGGCGGGCGCGCGGGCGCCCCCCCCCCCCCCCCCCGCCGGGCCCCGCGGCGGTGCCGCCGGGGCCGGACCGGCCCCGGCGGGGGACCCGGTCGCCCTGCTGGCCGAGCGGGCGGCCGCCGGGCACGCGCCCACCCTGGCGGCGCTGGACCGCGCCGGACAAGCGCTGGGCCTCGCCCTCGCCTCGGCCGTGGAACTCATCGACCCGGACGGTCTGGTCCTCGGCGGCGCCTACGCCGAACTCGCCGACTGGCTGCTCCCGTCCGTGCGCGCCGAGTTGGCCGCCCGGGTCACCGTGCGGCCGTGGGCCCCGGAGGCGCTGCGCCCGTCCGCGCTGGGGCGGCGCGGGCCGCTGCTGGGCGCGGCGCTGACGACGGTCCGCCGGATCATGGCGGACCCGACCCTGCTGCCCGTCGGCTGACCCGGGGCGCGTACCGCGTGGTCAGTCGTGCTCGACCACGACCATCGCGTGCCCGTCCACCGTGGTGACCCGTACGTGGACGTACTCGCCGTCGTGCTGCCAGGCGAGCTCCTGCCCGGCGGGCTGCAGCCGCACCGAGCGCGGCGCGGCGGCGAGCCGGACGGCGACGGGCACGTCGACCAACGGGAACGGGTCGTGTACCAGGTCCAGTTCCGGGGTCTCCCGGGAGGGGACGAAGCTGACCAGGTGCACCACGGTGCCCGTGGCGGTCCGGACGACCGTGGTCTCCAGGTGGACCGGCCCGTCGGCGCGCAGGAGCGGGTCCGGCAGGAGCCGGTCCAGGGCCGCGCCGAGCAGCCGGCGGTACGCTTCCAGGCCGTGCTCGTGGAAGGCGTCCAGCAGCGGCACGGTCACCACGGCCACCCCGTCGCCGACGACGACGGCCACCTCGTCGGTCGGGTCGGCCGGGGGAGTGTAGGAGTGGCCGCAGAAGCGGTCCCAGGAGCGCGGGAAGTACGGTGCCACGACCCGGGCCAGGACGTCGGCGCCGGGCAGCGCCCGGGCGGTCAGCCGGGGTCCGTGGCTGATGACCGGGAAGTCCTCCGGGACGCCGGGGACGTCCTGGCAGGCGAGGAAGACCTCGCCGGCCGGAGCCGGGGCCAGGTCCTCGACCGGGAGGGCGGGCAGGGCCGGCTCCGTACCGTTCCTGAGCAGCGCGGGCCCGACCAGCAGCACGGCGCCACCGGCCCGCCGGTACCCCTGCAGGCGCTCGGCGAGGGCGTCGTCGACCGTCGTGGTCTCCGGCACCACGACGGCCCGGTACCCGCCGAGGTCGGCGGTCGGCGGGACCACGTCGAACTGCGCGCGGAGTTGCTGCAGCGCCCGTACGGCGCCGATGTTGCTCGCGCCGGGGTTGTCGCCGAGGCCCGGGTCGACGATCACGGCGAGCTCGCTGACGACCCGGCCGCCGTCGAGGAAGGGCTCGCACTCCTCGATGTGCCGGTAGACCGAGCCGATGAGCTCGTACACCGCGGGGGCGGGCCCGCCCCGCGGATGCAGCACGTCGCCGACGCCGCTGGTCAGACCGTGGCTCAGCATCTGGCTGCTCTCGTACAGCAGCGCCGCCCGGGGCTTGAGGGCGGCGTTGTCGCCCCAGCTCTCGTGGAACCGCCCGGTGTGGCTGAGGGTCGGAAGCCCCAGCGGACGGACGAAGCGGGCCACGTACGGAAGGAAGGCGTAGCCCCAGCCGCCGGTGGGCAGCCCCTCGATCTCGACGTGCCGGACGAACTGCCGCTCGTCGGGCAGTCCGGTCTTCGGGCGGCCGTTGAACCAGACGCCCTGGGCGGCGTCCGGGGGCAGGGCCTTCTCCACCATCGCCGAGTAGCGGGCCATGTAGCGCCGGGCCACCAGGTCCGCGTAGCGGGCCCGGTGGTCGGCGTCGGCCGGGTCCAGTCCCTCGCGGCGCATCCCGTCGACCGCCCAGCGGCTGACGCTCGGCTGGTTCCAGCACATGTCGATGAAGATCCCGTCGACCGGGGCGAAGCGCCGCAGCACCTCGTCCAACTGGTCGGCGAAGTAGTCGGCGTAGGGGCTGGACAGGTCGAGGACGTTCCAGCCCGCCTCGAACGCCGAGGTGGTCCAGCGGCTGATCTTCAGGTTCTCGTCGTGCGCGACCCACTCGGGGTGCTCCCGGGCGGCGTACTCGTCGACCTGGAGGGAGAGGTAGATCGGCGCGCGGATACCCACGGAGTGCAGGGCTTCCACCTGCTCGGTGAGCAGGTCCAGGTCGGGGGCGAGGCCGGGGTGGCGCTCGGGCCGGTCGGTCCCGTAGTAGAGGTGGCCGTGGTGGCACTTGGCGAAGACGGTGACGCTGTCGACGTGGGCGTCCCGGAAGGTCTGCGCGAAGGTCACCGGGTCGAAGTCCCGGCCCACGTCGGGGATGTCGGGGCTGGTGTGGAAGTCCAGGTGCACGGTGCGGCGGGGGAAGTGACCGGGGCTGTGAGCGTTCACAATACCATGAGTCATGGGATGGATTTATAGGAGGTGCACGCTGAGGTGTCCAGAGGTTCGAGGCAGGAGCTGTGAAACTGCCATCCGGTGAGCAATCATCAGAGGGATCATTGCGACGCCCACCGCCGCCTCGTATGGTCAGGCATCACGGATTCATCCGATGTCTTGATGGGAGCCCCCATATGAGGCTGCTGCGAATCGGCGCCCCCGGAGCGGAGACGCCGATCGTCCGCGATGGGGGCGGAGCGACCTTCGCCCTACCCCACCTCCAGCGCTCCGCCGCCGCTTCGGTGGTCAACACCTGCTCCATCGCCGCCACCGCCGGCCTGCCGCGGCGGGCGCTCTACTCGGCCTCCAAGGGCGCGGTCCTGTCGCTCACCCTGGCCATGGCCGCCGACCACGTCCGCGAGGGCATCCGGGTCAACTGCGTCAACCCCCGCACCGTGGACACCCCGTGGGTCGGCCGGCTGCTGGACACCACGGACGACCCGGCCGCCGAGCGTGCGGCGCTGAGCGGCCGCCAGCCGCACGGACGCCTGGTCACCGCCGAGGAGGTGGCCGCCGCCGTCACCTACCCGGCCTCCCCCTCGGCCGGCAGCACCACCGGTACAGCGCTGCAGGTCGACGGTGGGATGGCGGGGCTGCGGCCGGAGCCCTGGCCGTGATCGCGCGCCAACGGCCCCTCGGGCCCAGCGGGGTCACGGTCGGCGAACTCGCCTTCGGCGCGGCAGGCATCGGCAACCTGTTCACGCCGGTGACCGATGCCGACGCGGAGGAGGCCGTCACCGCCGCCTGGAAGTCCGGCGTACGGTACTTCGACACCGCCCCGCACTACGGCCTGGGCCTGTCCGAGCGGCGGCTCGGCCGGGCCCTGCGCGGCCGCCCCAGGGACGAGTACGTTCTGTCCACCAAGGTCGGCCGGCTGCTGCGCCCGGCACCGGAGCCGGGTGGCGACGACCTCGCCCACGGTTTCGCCGTCCCCGCCACCCAGCACCGGGTCTGGGACTTCAGCGCCGTGGGCGTCCGCCGCTCGATCGAGGACAGCCTGGAGCGGCTCGGCCTGGACCGGATCGACGTCGTCTACCTGCACGACCCGGACGACCACGCGGAGCAGGCACTCGCCGAGGCGTACCCGGAACTGGCCCGGCTGCGCGCCGAAGGCATGGTCGGCGCGATCGGCGTCGGGATGAACCAGGCCGGACTCCTCGCCCGGTTCATCCGCGAGGCCGACCTGGACGCCGTCCTCCTGGCCGGCCGCTACAGCCTGCTCGACCAGCGCGGACTCACCGAGCTGCTGCCGCTGGCCGCCGCACGCGGCGTCGGCGTCGTCATCGGCGGCGTCTTCAACTCCGGCCTGCTCGCCGACCCGCGGCCCGGCGCCACCTTCGACTACACCGCCGCGCCCGAGGAGTTGCTCACCCGCGCCCTGCACCTCAGGACCGTCTGCGAGAAGCACGGCGTGCCGCTGCGTGCCGCGGCGCTGCGCTTCCCGTTCGGGCACCCCGCCGTGGTGAGCGTGCTGGTCGGCACCCGCAACGCCGCCGAGGTCCGGGACGCGGCCGCCATGCTCCGGCACCGTGTCCCGGACGAACTGTGGGCGGAACTGAAGGACCGCGACCTGCTCCCACCGGGCGTCCCGACCCCGCAGGAGGCGCACTGATGCGTCGCGCTGTTCATCACCTGCTTCGACGACACCCTGCCCCCCTCGGCCGGGTTCCCCGTGGTGTGGGAACCGGGGCCATGACGGCCGCCCGGTCCGGCCCCGGTGCCCGGAACCCCCGCGGCCCGGCCGGGCAGAACCCCTGTGCTGCGAAGATCAGATGACCAGCGCCCCGGCCGCTCTGCGACCGCCGCCCCACCGGTGGGGCGAAGACCTTGTCACTCCACAGGCGCGGACGTCTTCCGTTCCCGTCGTGTCCGGGCTCCACCGCCGCGGGCCGGGACCGCGGGCGGGCTCACATCGAGCCGAGGGTCTGGGCGCACCAGATCGTCTTGCCGTTGGCGGAGTGCCGGGTGCCCCAGCCCTGGGTGAGCTGGGCCACGAGCATCAGGCCCCGGCCGCCCTCGTCGAAGGCGCGGGCCCGGCGCAGGTGCGGGCTCGTGGAGCTGGCGTCGGAGACCTCGCAGATCAGCGCGGTGTCGCGGATCAGCCGCAGCCTGATCGGCGGTGCGCCGTACTTGATGGCATTGGTGACCAGTTCGCTGACGACCAGCTCGGTGACGAACGCCTCCTCCTCCAGGCCCCAGGCGGCCAGTTGGTCGGCGGTCAGCCGCCTGGCGTGCGCCACCTGGGAGACGTCGGGCTCGACGCCCCAGTCGGCGACGTGCCCGGGATCCAGCGCATGGGTGCGGGCGAGCAGCAGGGCCGCGTCGTCGGTGCGGTGGTCGGGGAGGAGGGCCTTCATCGCCGTGTCGCAGAGCGCCTCCAGCGAGGCGGCCGGTTCGCTCAGGATCCGCAGCAGGTCGATGACCCCCTGCTCGGCGTCGCGCTCACGGTTCTCCACCAGCCCGTCGGTGTAGAGGGCGAGCAGGCTGCCTTCGGGCAGCTCGATCTCGGTCGCTTCGAACGGCAGCCCGCCGACGCCGAGTGGGGGCCCCGATTGCGCGAGGACCGAGGTACTGGTGCCGTCCGGCGCGATGACCAGCGGCAGCGGATGACCCGCACTCGCCATGGCGCAGCGGCGGGAGACCGGGTCGTAGACGGCGTACAGACAGGTGGCACCGATTTCGCCGGTCGACTCGAAACCGCCTTCGGGCCGGGCCTCGTCGGGCAGGTGGAGCACCAGGTCGTCCAGGTGGGTGAGCAGTTCGTCGGGCGGCAGGTCGACGTCGGCCAGGGTGCGGACGGCGGTGCGCAGCCGGCCCATGCTGGCCGAGGCGTGCACGCCGTGGCCGACGACGTCGCCGACGACCAGCGCGACCCGCGCGCCGGACAGTGCGATGACGTCGAACCAGTCTCCGCCCACGCCCACGCCGGCCCCGGCGGGCAGGTACCCGGAGGCCATGTCGACCGCCCCGTGACCCGGCAACCGCTGTGGCAGCAGACTGCGTTGCAGGGTCAGCGCGGTGGTGTGCTCGCGGGTGTAGCGGCGGGCGTTGTCGATGGCGACGGCGGCCTTGGCGGCCAGTTCCTCGGCGAGGATCAGGTCGTCGGCGGTGAAGGCCTCGGGCCGGTCGCTACGGGCGAAGGCGACGACGCCGAGCAGTGCGCCGCGCGCCAGCAGCGGCACGGTGATCCGGCCGGTCAGCCCCTGCGCGGCGATGGTCCGGTCGATCGCCGGGTTGCCCGGCGGCCAGTGGGCCGGGTCGGCCGCGAGCCCGGGACCGAAGGCCCATTCGCCGCCCTGGTCGGGTTCGGCGGCGAGCTGGACCATGGACCTGCCGGTGGCCATGCAGCGGGCCGGGACGGAACCGAGGGCGTAGACGACGGGCGTCCCGGATCCGGAAGGCCAGCCGGGGTGGTCCCGCGCGGTGTGCCGGGCGGCCCGGTTGAGCGTGATGGATCCGCCGGTGGTGATCGTGGCGGGCGAGGGCGGTTCCTCCCCGCGCAGCACCCCGTCAAAGAGGTCGACGGTGACGAGGTCGACGAAGCCGGGGACCGAGGTGCGGGCCAGTTCCTCCGCGGTGCTGATCACGTCGAGGGTCCGGCCGATGCCGCTGCTGGCCTCGTTGAGGATGAGCAGGCGTTGGCGGGCCCAGTACTCGGCGCTCATGTCGAAGCCCCAGTTGGCGACCGCGCGGACCCTGCCCTCGGCGTCCCGGACGGGCCACATACTGGTGGCCCAGGCGTTGGCGTAGGCGCTGCCGAGCGGGCGGAAGACCGTGATGAGACGCGCGGCCTGCCCCGTCCTCGCCACCTCGGAGAGCCGGTGGGTGTACGCGGCGTCGTCCAGCTCGGGGAACAGCTCGCGGTACTTCTCGCCGAGCACCTGTTCCTCCGAGTGCGCTATCACCCGGCACGCGGCGCCATTGATCCACAGGAACCGCAGCTCGGGGTCGTAGATCCCCAGGGCGAAGGGGCACTGCTCGAAGGCCCGGTCGGCGATCACCGGGCGGCGCCCCCAGCGCTGGACGGTCATCACGCGGCCCGTTGCCAGGCCGTCCGCATCGCGCAGCGGGTGGGTCGTCACCACGGCCTCCACCGTGGAACCGTCCCGGTGGCGCAGGGTGACCAGAGGGTCCGGTTCGGAGTCGCCGCCCCCGGGGAATCCCGGCGGGGGATCGACCAGCAGGTCGGTCACGGGACGGCCGACGACCTCCCGCGCCGTCCAGCCCAGCAGGAGCAGACCGCCCTCGCTCCAGGCGCTCACCAGGCCGTCCGGAGCCACCACGACAACAGCCGTAGGCGCGTCCCGCATGCCAGCCGAATCCACGTGCCAGACCTCCGCCCGGGCAGCCGCGCACGCCGGAACCGGATTCCGGCGCCTGCGTTCCAGCCTAGGTCGGGCCCCCGCCGCTCGCGCTCCCAGTCACAACGGGCAGGGGAAGGGCCGTGATCGAGTACGGCGGGAGCGGCTGGGCACCCGCCGTGCCCCGCGCCGCCGTGGTGAGTCCGGTGCCGCCCTTGCCGTACGAGGCGGTGGTGGCCGTCAAGACATGGGATGGATCGGCGGGAGATCCAGCCTTGGATGTCCACTGGAACGGCCGGTAAGTGGGAACGTGCCTGCTCGCATATGGGACGCACAAAGGAGTGGGCGTCGGATGCCTTTCATGACATGGGATGACCTGCTACGTTGACGTCGTGTCCCTGACTGACAAAGCCATCGCCCGCATCCGTCAGCTGATCCGGGAGGGCGAGCTGCCGCCCGGCTCGAAGCTGCCCCCCGAGCAGCAGCTCGCGGCCGAGCTGGGCCTGTCCCGGAACCTGATGCGCGAGGCGGTCAAGGCACTCGTCGTCGCGCGGGTCCTGGAGATCCGGCGGGGGGACGGCACCTATGTGACCAGCCTCGCGCCCGGTCTGCTGCTGGAGGGGCTCGGCGGCGCGGTCGAACTGCTGCAGGGGGACACCGTCCTCGAACTGACCGAGGTGCGCAGGCTCTTCGAGCCGGTCGCCACCGCGCTGGCCGCCACCCGCGGCACCGACGAGGACTTCGCGGAGGTGGAACGCCATCTGGCGGCCATGCGGGACGCGCGGGACGACGTCGAGCTGCTGATCCGGCACGACGCGGCCTTCCACCGGGCCGTGGTCCGTGCCACCCGCAACGAGACCCTGGCCACGCTGCTGGAGCACATCTCCGGGCGCACGCTGCGGGCCCGGGTCTGGCGGGGCCGGGCGGACGCCGACGCGGCCGGCAGGACCATCGCCGAGCACCAGGCGATCCTCGAGGCCCTCACCGCCCGCGACCCCGACCTCGCCCAGGCCGCGGCCCTGATGCACGTCCACACCACCGAACGCTGGCTGCGCGACCACCTGGCCGAGGGCGACGAGATCCCCGACTCGCCGTCCGGACCGCAGCAGGACCGGGCCCGTACCTGATCATCCGTCAACCATCGATCGAGGAGCGACCGCGGGTGAGAGTCGACGCGCACCACTACGTGTGGGACCTGACCCGGCGCCCGCACTCCTGGCTCGACGCAGCGGAGCCGGCAGCCGTCCGGCGTGACTTCGGGCCGTCCGACCTGGCCCGCCGGGCCCGAGCAGCGGGCATCGACCGCACCGTGCTGGTGCAGGTCCTGCCGGATGCCGCCGAGACCGAGGAGTTCCTCGCCCCGGCCGCCCTTGCGGACACCGGCCGCCGCGGCACCGTCGGTACCGCCCCCTGACCTCCGTCTTCCGGCCCGTCCACCCGGACGCCGGACCCCGCCGCCACGATCGGAATGACAACGTGCCCACGGACACCCAGCAGCCCGCCACGGCTCCGCTCTGGTACCGGCGCGCCGCCGCCGACTTCCTGGAAGCGCTTCCCCTTGGCAATGGCCGGCTCGGCGCCATCACGTACGGAGGCGTGCACATCGAGCGGATCGAGCTCAACGCGGACACCCTGTGGTCGGGCGGTCCCGGTCCCCGGGACCGGGCAGGCGCCGCCGACCACCTGTCCGCCCTGCGGGACGCGGTGCTGCGCGACCGCGACCACGCCGGCGCCCACGCGATCGCCACGGCCCACTTCCAGGGCCCCGACACCGAGGCGTACCAGCCGCTCGCCACCCTCCTGCTGACCTTCCCGTCCTGCGGCGAGGACGACGCCGCCGACTACCGGCGCGAGCTGGACCTCGACGAGGCCGTGCACACTGTGTCCTTCACGTCAGGAGGAGTCCGGTACCGGCGGGAGAGCTTCGTGTCCGCGCCCGCGGGCGTGCTGGCCGTCCGCCTCGGCACGGATGCCCCCGGCGCCCTCGCCTTCCGGGTGAGCCTCACGACGCCCCATCCGGCCGCGGCCCCGGCAGTCGACCCCGGATCCGGGGTGCTGTCGGTCCACGGGCGTGCCGCGGGACGCGTGTCGCCCCGGCACGGCGTGGCCCCCGTTCCCCGGGACGACGAGGGCACGGGTTTCGCCGCCGCGATACGCGTGCGGACGGTGAACGGAAGCACCCACGCCGTGGACGGGGGGATCGAGGTCACCGGCGCCGACGAGGCGGTGCTCCTGGTCGCCGTCGGCACCGGGTACCGGCACTGGCGGCAGCGGCCCGACGGCCCCGAGGCGGCGCTCGCCGAGGCCCGCCGGTGGCTGGACGAGACCGGCGGGCAGGACTACGACGAGCTGCGGGCCGCGCACGTGGCCGACCACCGGCGGCTCTTCGGTGCGGCCGAACTCCGCCTCCACGGCCCGGCGGAGGCGGCGCAGCGGCCGACCGACGAGCGCCTCGTCGCCGCGAACGCGGGCGCCGAGGACCCGGGGCTCACCGCCCAGCTGTTCGCCTACGGCCGCTACCTGTTGATCGCCTCCTCCCGGCCGGGCACCCAGCCCGCCAACCTCCAGGGGATCTGGAACGACGACGTCACCCCGCCGTGGAACTCCGACTGGACGTCGAACATCAATGTCCAGATGAACTACTGGCCGGCCGAGACCACGGGCCTCGCCGAGTGCCACGAGCCGCTGTTCGACCTCGTCGCCGACCTCGCCGAGTCCGGGCGCTCCACCGCACGGGCCTACTACGACGCGCCGGGCTGGTGCTGCCACCACAACGTCGACCTCTGGCGCGCCACCAACCCCGTGTCGGGTGACCCGGTCTGGGCGCACTGGCCCATGGCCGGGCCGTGGCTCGCCGCCCACCTGTGGGACCACCACCTCTTCCATGGGGACCGCGACTTCCTGGCCGAGCGCGCCTACCCGGTCATGCGCGAGGCCGCCCGCTTCCTCACCCACCTCCTGGTCGAGGACGCCGACGGCGAGCTGCTGACCTGCCCGTCCACCTCGCCCGAGCACCACTTCAGGCTCGCCGACGGCTCCCTGGCCGCCGTCGACGCCGGCTCCACCATGGACTACTGGCTGGCCGCCGAACTCCTCGACAACACCGTCGCCGCCGCCCGCGAGCTCGGTGTCGACCACGAGCCGGCAGACGAACTGAGCCGCGTCCGCGCCCGGCTGCGTCCACCGGCGCTCGGAGCCGACGGCCGTCTGCTGGAATGGCGGGACGACCTCCCCGAGGAGGACCCCGGCCACCGCCACCTCTCCCACCTCTACGGCCTCTACCCGGGCAGCGCCGTCGACCCGCTCGGCGACACCACCCTGCTGGACGCGGCCCGCCGCGCCCTGGACCGCCGGTTGGAACACGGCGGCGGCGGCACCGGCTGGAGCCTCGCCTGGGTCGCCGCACTCGCGGCCCGCCTGGGCGACGGCGCGCTCACCGGGCACGCCGTGGAGCGCCTGCTCGCCACCTCGATCGCGCCCAACCTCTTCGACCTGCACCCGCCCCGGCTCTTCCAGATCGACGGTAACTTCGGCATCACCGCCGCCATCGCCGAGGCATTGCTGCAGAGCCACAACGGCATCCTGCGGCTGCTGCCCGCACTGCCCCCGTCCTGGCCTTCCGGCGACGTCCGCGGTCTGCGCGCGAGGGGCGGGTTCACGATCGGCCTGAGCTGGCGTCAGGGCGTGCTGACCGGAGCCGAACTGCGGGCCGCCCGTGACACGACGGTCGACCTGTACCTGCCCGAGCGCGCGGGCCATCCCGTCATGACCGACGATCGGGGCGACCTGGTCGCGGTCGCCGCGGTGCCCGGCGACGCGCGCCGCCTGCGGGTCCACCTTCCGGCCGGTGGTTGCCGCCGGCTCTCCTACCCGGTGCCGGACATCGGCCACTGACTCTCCGACCTCATCCTGCAACCGGAATACGACAGCCGGCCGTCGAGCGGCCCGGACGCGGTGAGCCTCGTGAAGCGCCCCCACTGAGCCGGCGCTCCGCGAACTGCCGTCACCTGCGCCCCAGCCGATCAGGTCGGAACTGACTGTCAGTCAATCGACGTTGCCACACGGGCCTTCGCCTGTCTCGGCCTGTCTCGCTGCCTGGCGGGTTTCACGAGCCGATCCTGTGGTTCGCGGTGACGTGATGTCAAGTCGCTGTTCACCGCTCGTTCACCATGGAGGATCATCCGGATCCTGCGATCGTTGCCGAGCGGCGGCCATGTCGCATCCGCTCGTAGACGGACGCATATCGTGCTCAAAGACTGCAAGTGATCGGATTTGATCGGACACGCTCCTGCAAGGCAGGCTCAGTGCCGCACAGTGGCGGATCAGCCACGGTCCGGCACGGAGGGAGCCGCATGTCCGGGACCGAGCACACCGAACCGACCGCGCACGTTGTCGTCGGGTACACCCCGCAGGAAGGTTTCGTCGCCGTCCAACTCAGCCCGCCTCCGGCGGAGTACGTGTGGCACGACCGGCAGGCCGAGCATCACGAGCAGCGCTTCGGCCCGGGCAACGGCTACCAGCAGTGGCTGGCCGTCGACGTCGACACGGGTGCCGTGTGGTTCGGGGACACCGACTGGCGCACGCAGGGCGGGGATGCCGGCCCCTGGCTGCCGGGCCGCCGCCGGGCCGAGGTCGGGGACGGCGCCCTGCCGTCCCCGACCGTGTTGGTGCACCCGTTCGACCATCGCGTCATCGACGGCCAGGGCGCCGATACCTGGCGGTTCTTCGGCGTTGACGAACTCCACGCACTGGCCCGGCGGGTGCTGCCCCTGGTCCAGCGGATGATCGGGTCCCTTCATCGTGTGGGCCGGTCCGAGGATCCGGAGTGGTCCGCCGAGGCCGCCACGGCCTGGACCGATCTCGAACAGGCCTGCCGCTTCACGCTCGACGCGGCGGGAACGGTGACCTGGGCGGGAGCCCGCGCGAGCCGGGTTCCCGGATGGCGCATCGAGGTGGCGGACTTCCTCGCGCGGAACCCGGAGCTGTGCGACCCGGCCTGGGCGACGGCTACCGACGCCGAACTGGACGCCTACGCCGCCTACGAACCCGATTCCGGCTACGGAGGCGTGCCGGGACGGATGTGTGCTCCCGTGGACGTCCGTATCGAGGAGGGCTATACCTTCTACGGCCACCGCGCGGCCCTGTACGCCTACCGGGCGGCCGCGTGCGGCGACCGCACACCGGTCGAGGCCGGGCTCTGGCTCCGGGGCAGCGAGGCCGGGCGGAGCAGCTGGAAGGCCGCGAAGGTCGTGGGTGCGAGTCTCGCCGACGCCACCGACTGCGTGTTGAGCCACCTCGCCGACACGTTCCGCAGCGCCGCGCTCGACGAAGGCGTGGTCCTCACCGGCCTGATGGCCTACCTCCGGGAACAGCGGGCCGAGGAGCGAGGGGCGGTCGACGAGACGCTCGTTGCCACCGGCCTGGAGCTGAAGCGCCTCGACGAGGTGCTCAAGGAGATCCGACTCGTCCGGAACACGATCCTGGCCCGGGTCCTCAGCTGGAGCGACGGGCGGGACGACGAAGCGATCGCCCGGCTGGCGGCGATGTCTCCCGCCGCCGTGGCCGAGTGGCGGGATCGCCTCACCGCAGACGAGGGCCTCTCGCCGGAGTAGCGGGAGGCCACCGCGGGACTCGGCCCGCGGTGCGGGTGCCGTCCACCTCAGGCAACGCAGCCGGCGCCTGCGCCGCGAGCGTCTCCGCCTGCGCCGCGAGCGTCTCCGCCAGAGCCGCCAGAGCCGCCAGAGCCGCCAGAGCCGCCAGAGCCGCCAGAGCCGGCAGGGCCCGCGGCCGCGAAGCCGAGCGCGGTGTTGAAGTCGTCGCCCCCGTACTCCAGGCGGCCCGGCAGCCGGGCGTCTTGACACCGTGGCGCCCGTGCCCCGAGGATCACCGAGTGAACCTGTCAGACAGCCAGACAGCCAGCTCGATCCCGCGGCGCATCAGCGCCACCGAAGCAGTGTTCGGCCACCTGCGCAGCGCCATCGAGCGCGGTGACTACGCGGTGGGCGACAAGCTCCCGTCCGAAGCGGAGCTGTGCCGGACCCTGGAGGTCAGCCGGCCGGTGCTGCGGGAGGCACTGCGGGCCCTCCAGGCCATGGGCCTGACCGTTTCCAAGACCGGAAAGGGCACCTTCGTCGTGGCGAACACGGTCGAGGACCCCACCTTCGGCGACTATGCGGCCAGTGACCTGCTGGAAGTGCGCCGGCACGTCGAGATCCCGGTCGCCGGGTACGCGGCGCTGCGCCGCACCCCGGGGGACCTGGACCACCTGGCCCACCTGCTCGACCGGATGGAGCGGGAGACCGACACCACCGCATGGGTCGCACTGGACACCGTGTTCCACCTGGCGGTGGCCGAGGCCGCCCAGAACCCGGTGTTCCGCCGGGTCATCGAGGAGATCCGTGACGCACTGGCGCGTCAGTCGACCTTCCTCAACGAGCTGGGCGGTCGGCGCGAGCAGTCCAACTGCGAGCACCGGGCGATCGTCGAAGCGCTGGTGGACGGTTCGGAACACGACGCCGTCGAGGCCATGTCGCACCACCTCCACCGGGTCGAGACGACCCTCACCGACATCGTGCGCCCCAAGCGGGCGGACACCCCCACGGAAGGCAGATCCGAGGCGTGAGCGAGCAGTTCCTCAAAGACGAGAACCGTCCCACGACCCGTCACGTCGATGCCGGGGACACCGGCTACAGCAAGTCCCTGAAACCCCGTCATGTCAACATGATCGCCATCGGTGGCGCGATCGGCACCGGCCTCTTCCTCGGCGCCGGCGGGCGTCTCGCCGATGCCGGCCCCTCGTTGTTCGTCGCCTACGCCGTCTGCGGCCTCTTCGCGTTCCTCGTCGTGCGGGCGCTCGGCGAGCTCGTCCTGTACCGCCCGTCCTCCGGGGCCTTCGTGTCGTACGCCCGGGAGTTCCTCGGGGAGAAGGGCGCGTACACCGCGGGCTGGATGTACTTCCTCAACTGGGCGACCACCGGCATCGCCGACATCACGGCGGTGGCGACGTACACCCACTACTGGCATCTGTTCTCCAGCGTCCCGCAGTGGGTCATCGCACTCATAGCCCTGGCCGTGGTGCTCACCGTGAACCTGATCTCGGTGCGGATCTTCGGCGAGTTGGAGTTCTGGTTCGCCATCGTCAAGGTCAGCGCGCTGGTGGTCTTCATGGGTATCGGGATCTTCCTGCTGGTCACCCGGCACCCGGTCGACGGCACCGTACCCGGTCCGTCGCTGATCACCGACAACGGCGGCATCTTCCCCCACGGCCTGATGCCGATGCTGCTGATCATCCAGGGCGTCGTGTTCGCCTACGCCTCCGTCGAACTGGTCGGTGTCACGGCCGGGGAGACCGAGAATCCTGAGAAGATCATGCCGAAGGCGATCAACTCGATCATGTGGCGCGTGGGCCTCTTCTACGTCGGCTCGGTCGTCCTGCTGTCGATGCTGATGCCCTGGAACAGGTACACCTCCGGCCAGAGCCCCTTCGTGACCGTGCTGTCCCACATCGGTGTCCCGGCGGCCGGCAGCGTGATGAACCTCGTCGTTCTCACCGCGGCCATGTCCTCGCTCAACTCCGGCCTGTACTCCACCGGCCGCATCCTGCGCTCGATGGCCGTCAACGGGTCCGCCCCGCGCTTCACCGCCCGGATGAGCCGCACCCAGGTGCCGTACGGCGGCATCCTGCTGACCAGCGGCATGTGCGTCCTGGGTGTCGGTCTCAACTTCGTGGTGCCCGCCGACGCGTTCGAGATCGTGCTCAACCTCGCGGCGATCGGCATCATCGCCACCTGGGGCATGATCATGGTCTGCCACCTCTTCTTCTGGCGGAAGACCCGGGCCGGCGAACTGACCCGCCCCGCGTACCGCCTGCCCGGCTCCCCCTGGACCGAAATCGTGACGCTGGCCTTCCTCGCCTCCGTCCTGGTCCTGATGTACGCCGACGGCGGCGCCGGACGCACCACCGTGCTGTGCGTGCCGCTGATCGCCGCCGCACTCGTCGCCGGCTGGTACGCCGTCCGCAGGCGCCCCGCGCGCGAAGCCGCCAGGGCCGACGGCTGAACCGAGCGGCGGCCCACGACGACGCGCGGACCGCTCCCGCCGTCGCCGAGGGCCGCCGCCGGCCGACCGACCGGAAGCGCCCCACCACCGATCGAGGCAGTGATGCACAGAAGTTCCCCTGCGGACGCTCCCGCGATCCGCGAACCCCACCACGTCCCCGTCGCCCACGTCACCCGCGGCGGCATGATCGAGGGGGTCCACTACGGCTCCGTCGTCGTCCTCGCCGCGGACGGCGAAGTCCGGTTCCGGCTCGGTGACATCGAGGCCGCCTGTTACCCGCGGTCGGCCCTCAAGCCGGTCCAGGCCGTCGCCATGGTGCGGGCCGGGCTGCCGCTGGACGGCGAGCTGCTCTCCCTCGCGATGGGCAGCCACTCCGGGGAGGAACGCCACCTCGCCGGCACCCGGCGGATCCTCGAACTGGCCGGCCTCGCCGAGGAGGACCTGCGCAACGTACCGGACCACCCGTACGACCCGGCCGTCCGGGACACCTGGGTGCGAGGTGACCGGCCGCCGTCCCGGCTCGCGCAGAACTGCTCCGGCAAGCACGCCGCGATGCTCTACCTCTGCAAGCTCAACGGCTGGCCCCTGAAGACCTACCTCGACCCCGTCCATCCGCTCCAGCGGGAGATCGCCGACGTCGTCGAGGAGCTGACCGGCCAGCGCACCGCGCACACCAGCGTGGACGGCTGCGGCACCCCGCTGTTCGCGGTCTCCCTGCACGGCCTCGCCCGCGCCGCCGCCCGCATCGCCACCGCGGCGCCGGGGACCCCCGGGTTCCGGGTCGCGGACGCGCTGCGCGGTCACCCCGAGATGGCCTCGGGCACCGGACGGGACACGGCCGCGTTGATGCGCGCGGTGCCCGGACTGCTCGCCAAGGACGGCTTCGAGGGCGTCCAGATCGCCGCGTTGCCGGACGGCCGCGCCGTCGCCGTGAAGATCGCCGACGGGGCGAACCGGGCGCGCGTCCCGGTGGCGGCCGCCGCGCTGGCGCTGGCAGGAGTCGATCCCCGGCTGCTGGTGGACTGCGCCGGCGAAGCGACGGCCGGCGGCGGCCACCGCGTCGGCGAGGTGCGCCCGGTGCCGGCACTGGCGCCGCAAACCTGCGCTGCTCCAGCGTGACCGATCCACGACCCCGCACCCGCCTCAGGAAGAGGACCCGCACACCATGATTGCCGCCACCCGCAGCGAGCACGACCTGCTCGGAGACCGCGACATCCCCGCTGACGCCTACTGGGGCGTCCATACCTTGCGCGCCACCGAGAACTTCCCCATCACGGGCACGCCCATCTCCGCCTACCCGCACCTGATCGACGCCCTGGCCGCCGTGAAGGAGGCCGCCGCCCTCGCCAACGAGGAACTCGGCCTGCTGGAGCCGCGGAAGGCCGCCGCGATCGTCGCCGCCTGCCGCGAGATCCGCGGCGGGAAGCTGCACGACCAGTTCGTCGTCGACGTCATCCAGGGCGGCGCCGGCACCTCGACCAACATGAACGCCAACGAGGTCGTCGCCAACCGGGCGCTGGAACTGCTCGGTCACGCCAAGGGCGAGTACCGGCACCTCCACCCCAACGAGGACGTCAACCTCGGCCAGTCCACCAACGACGTCTACCCGACCGCCGTCCGGATCGCGACCGTCGCCGCAGTGCGCGGCCTGCTCGACGCGATGGCCGTCCTCCAGGACGCCTTCGCCCGCAAGTCCGTCGAGTTCGGCGACGTGCTCAAGATGGGCCGCACCCAGCTGCAGGACGCCGTACCGATGACACTCGGGCAGGAGTTCTCCGCCTTCGCCGTCATGCTCGACGAGGACCGCAGCCGACTCGCCGAGGCCGTCGAGCTCATCCACGAGATCAACCTCGGCGCGACCGCGATCGGCACCGGCCTCAACGCCCCCGCCGGATACGCCGAAGCCTCCCGACGCCACCTCGCGGACCTCACCGGGCTGCCCCTCGTCACCGCGGCCAACCTGGTCGAAGCCACCCAGGACTGCGGCGCGTTCGTCCAGATGTCCGGTGTGCTCAAGCGCGTCGCCGTCAAGCTGTCCAAGACCTGCAACGACCTGCGACTGCTGTCCTCCGGGCCGCGCGCGGGCCTCGGCGAGATCAACCTGCCGCCGGTGCAGGCAGGTTCGAGCATCATGCCCGGCAAGGTCAACCCGGTGATCCCCGAAGTCGTCAACCAGGTCGCCTTCGAGGTGATCGGCAACGACGTTGCCGTCACCATGGCGGCCGAGGCCGGGCAGCTCCAGCTCAACGCCTTCGAGCCGATCATCCTGCACTCGCTCTCGGAGTCGATCACCCACCTGCGGGCCGCCTGCCTCACCCTCGCCGAGCGCTGCGTGGTCGGCATCACCGCCAACACCGAGGTGCTGCGCGCGACCGTCGAGAACTCCATCGGCCTGGTGACCGCCCTGAACCCGCACATCGGGTACACGGCCGCCACCGACATCGCCAAGGAGGCCCTCGCCAGTGGTCGGGGCGTGGCCGAACTCGTCCTGGAGAAGGGCCTGTTGCCGGCCGAGAGGCTCGCCGCCCTGCTGCGGCCCGAGGTCATCGCCGGTACCGGCGCGCCCGTCGCCTGAGAGCAGGAACGGTTCGGGAGCGAACGATGCGCCGCCGCACCGGTCCCGGTGTGGCGGCGCATCGCGTTCATCCGGATCAGGCCGGACCACGCCGCGCGGCGAGTATCGGCAGCCACACGCTCCGCGCGGCTGCGCCGTCCGGCGGGCTGGTGCCGCCGAGTCACCCGCCCCGGGCCGGACCCGGGCGCTGGACGCAGGCCGGTCGCGTCATCGCTGGTGGGGCGGCGGGGGAGGAAGCGTGTCGGCGCCGGGTGCGGGTTCCGGCCAGACCAGCAGTACGGGGCAGGGCGCGTGGTCGACGACGAAACGGGTCGCGGGGCCGAGGCTGTGCGGGCCGAGGCGCGTGCGGTCGCCGTCGCGGGCGAGGACGAGCAGCTCGGCGCCCTCGGCGGCTGCGACGACCTCGCGCTCGACCCGCCCGGTGCGCTCCACGTGGGCACAGGGCCGCCCGAGACGCTCGGCCGCGGCGTCGAGCAGGTGCCGGGCCGAGGCCGCCGCCAGGGTCTCCACCCGGGTGCCGGGGTCGCGCTCGCGGTGGCCGCGACCGAGCAGCCCGGCGAACGCGCCGTGCGCGACGCCGGGGATCTCCTGGCCGCTGACGTGGAGCAGGACGATCTCCGCCTCCCGGGGTGCGTGGGCGCGGGCGGCGTCCACGCAGGCGGGCCAGGTGCCTTCGGTGATCCAGACGACGACGGTCACGCGGTCAGCCTCCGATGATGTGCAGGGACCCCCACAGTGCCACCACGGCCGTTGCCAGGGCGGCGGGCACGACGAGCAGTCCGAGCCGGGTGAACTCGCCCAGGCCGACCTCGGTGTCGTGCTCGCGCACGATGCGCCGCCACAGCAGGGTGGCCAGCGAGCCGGCGTAGGTGAGGTTGGGGCCGATGTTCACCCCGAGCAGCACCGCCAGCACCGCGCCGGCACCGGACGGGGCGGCCAGCGGGAGCAGCACGAGGGTGGCGGGGAGGTTGTTGATGACGTTCGCGAGCACCGCCGCCAGCGCCGCGATGCCGAGCAGGGCGGGCAGCGAGGCGCCGTGGGGGACGAGGTGCCCGAGCGCGGAGGCCAGCCCGTTGTCGACGACGGCCCGGACCACGATGCCGAGCGCCAGCACGAAGGCGAGGAACGGCACGGCGGCGGAACGCACGATCGCGACCGGGGTGGTGCGACGCCGGATCAGGGCCCGGACGGCGAGCGCGAGCGCGCCGGCCAGGGCCGCCCAGGCCGGATCGACGCCGACGATCGAGGTCAGGACGAATCCGGCGAGTGTGCAGGCGACGGTGACGAGCGCGAACAGCGGCATCTCCGGGGCCGCGGCCTCGCCCGCGGCCGGGGCGCCCGCGTCCAGGTCGGCGGCGAAGAACCGGCGCAGCACCACGTACTCCACACCGATGGCCGCCAGCCACGGCAGCGCCATCAGCGCGGCGAAGCGGGTGAAGCTCAGCCCGCTGGCGGCGAAGGCCAGCAGATTGGTGAGGTTGGAGACCGGCAGCAGCAGCGAGGCGGTGTTCGACAGGTGGGTGCAGGCGTACAGGTGCGGCTTGGGGCGCGCGCCGAGCCGGGCCGCGGTGACGAACACCACCGGCGTCAGCAGCACCACGGTGGCGTCCAGGCTGAGCACCGCCGTGACCACCGAGGCGACCCCGAACACCTGCACCAGAAGCCGCCGCGGACTCCCGGCCGACGTCCGGGCCATCCACGCCCCGCAGGCGCGGAACAGGCCCTCGTCATCACACAGCTGCGCCAGCACCAGCACGGCCGCCAGGAACCCGATCACCGGCCCGAGCCGCTGCGCCTCGGCCAGGGCGTCCGACGGCGAGATCGCTCCGACGGCCACCACCAGCCCGGCCGCCGGGACCGCGACCACCGCCTCCGGCCAGCCCCACGGCCGCACCACCGCGCAGGCCAGCACCAGCACCAGCAGTCCGACGGACAGGGCTTCCGCGGATGACGTACTCAGGGTCTTGCTCCTCGCAGGTGACGGTGGCCGCCCACCCGATCCGGAAACACGCAGGTGAGCCGGTAGGAATGTACCGGTCGCGACAGCCCCGTCGGCGTCGGCGCGGGGGAGGTGCGCGATGCGCAAGACGTGGTATCCGGGTACCACCCACCGCCTCGACCGCCGCCGAGGTCGCACGGTGTCCGAGCCACGGCGCGGCACGAACACTCTGTTAACGCTAACAGAACATTTGTGAAAAATGTGGCATGGCCTCATAAAGTCCCAGGTCAGGGCCGATTGATGGGGGATTCGAACATGTTGACGCGCTCATGGTTCGCTCATACGCTCCGGGGCACCGGATTCCCGCGGCTGTCCTCCGATCGGAGCACCGATGTCCAAGCCCAGCCTCCGTCATGCCTTCGTCCGCTCCGTCCTCGTGGGCGCGCTCGGCGCGGCCGCCTCGCTGGGCGGCCTGATCGGCGCGCCGGCCGCGCACGCCGACACCGGGGGCGGCTCGTTCTCCGTGCTGACCTACAACGTCGCCGGCCTTCCGCAGGTCCTGTCCAGTGCCTCGACCGACCGGCAGAGCAGCACCACCGCCATCGGCGGCCGGCTGGCGCCGTACGACGTCGTGAACGTCCAGGAGGACTTCGACTACCACGCCGCGCTGTACGCCGCCGACTCGCACCCGAACCGCACGGCGACCAGTGGCGGGGCGGGCATCGGCAGCGGCCTCAACACCCTGTCCGACCTCGCCCACGACACCGACGACTTCGAGCGGGTCACGTGGAAGGACTGCCGGCTGGACTCCGGAGACTGCCTCACTCCCAAGGGGTTCACCTTCATGCGGACCCGGCTGGCCGAGGGCGTGTACGTGGACTTCTACAACCTCCACGCGAACGCGGGGACGGCGACCGGCGACGAGGCCGCCCGCGCCGCCAACCTGGCGCAGCTCACCGACTACATCAGGACCCACTCGTCCGGGAACGCCGTCGTCGTGGCGGGTGACACCAACACGCGCTACACGCGTGCCGACGACACCATCGCCGCCTTCGCCGCCGACAACCGGCTGACCGACGCGTGGGTGGGGCTGGAACGCGGCGGCGTGGCCCCGACCAGGGGTGCCGACCCGCTGCTCTGCGACCAGAACGCGCCCACCGACACCTGCGAGGTGGTCGACAAGGTCCTGTACCGCGGCAGCGCGCTCGTCTCGCTGACCGCGACCTCGTGCGCCAACAAGCACGCAGACTTCCTGGACGGCTCCGGCACGATGCTCTCCGACCACGACCCGATCGCCGTGGGCTTCACCTGGAGCCGAAACCCGGCCTACCTGGCGAGCGAGCAGTTCGGTGGCCCGCACGGCGACTTCTACGACGACATCGACCGCGTTCCGGCCGGTGCGCGGGCCGACGTGGTCAGCCTGCGGGCCGGCGCCCGGGTCGACCAGGTCGGACTGACCCTCGCCGACGGCACCGCCCTCACCCACGGCGGCTCCGGCGGCACCGCCTCCTCGCTCACCCTGGGCAGCGGCGAGTACGTCAACTCGGCGACGCTCTGCCAGGGCTCGTACAACGGGCACACCCGCGTCTTCCACGTCTCGTTCACCACCAACCTGGGCCGGACCCTGGCCGGCGGCAGCACCACCGCCGACTGCGTGACCCGCACCGCGCCCGCCGGCTGGCAGATCGCCGGGTTCCACGGACGCGCCGGTGACGAGGTCGACAAGCTCGGCTTCCTGTTCACCCGCCGCTGACCCCCCCGACTCCCCGGCCCGGGCCGCCACCCGGGCCGGGGACCGTCCCCGCTCCCGCACGCCGCTCCGCCCGCCAGGCCCACCACAGGAAGACCAGCATGAACGATCAGCCCACCCTGGACCGCCGCCGCTTCCTGCGGAACTCCGCAGGCACCTCGGTCGGCATCCTTGCCGCGCCCACGGTCCTGAGCCTGTCAGCCGCCCCGCAGCGGGCCGCCGCGGCGCCCGGCGGCCCCGCCCGGAGCACCGCCTTCGTGGACTCCTACGCGACCAACACGATGGCCGACCTCACCCCGGAGGGGAACGCGGCCGTACGCATCCTCACCGGGATGAACCGGATCTGGCACACCGGCGGGTCGTGGAACGACGGCTCGCCGCTGCTGGCCGACGTCCTGCGCGCCAACGTGCGCTACTGCGTGCGGGTCACCACGCGGCGCACCGCGGCGCAGGCCCGGGAGGCCTTCATCTACGACCGCCAGCACCAGAGCTACGCCGTCATCGCCGGCCTCGGCCCACTCGCCGGCCCGTACCGGACGGGCGCCCGGGCCGTCACCTCCATCACCACGGCGCCCGACTCCACCCCGCCCGCGAAGGTCGACGACGCCGTCCCCGCCGACGCGCCCGCCGGGTCCGCGCTCGGCCCCGGGGCCGTCGACTCGGAGCTGGGGCACGTGGCGGCCCTGGTCAACACGCTCCGCGGACCGTACGCCTCCGGCAACCCCGCCAAGTACGCCTACCGGTACCCGCGTCCCTGGCGGCTGACCGAGGACAGCGCGGTGGTCGACACCGGCACCACCGACGCCCTCGGCTACCCGGTCTATGCCTCGGACGTCGCCGTCGCCCCACAACTGCTGCGCCAGCGCAGCACCTCGCCGGTCGACGACGGCGGCTTCGTGAGCGGGCACACCAACGCCTTCCACCTGGCCGCGCTGGCCCTCGCGTACGCGGTGCCCGAACGCTTCCAGGAACTGATCGCCCGGGCGTTCGAGCTCAGCCACACCCGGATCACCGCGGGCATGCACTCCCCGCTCGACGTTATCGGCGGCCGGACGCTCGCCACCGCGCTCGCCGCGGCCACCCTCGCCGACCCGCGCAACGCCGCCCTCAAGACCGCCGCCCGGAGCCAGGCGGCCGCGTACCTCCAGGCGAAGACAGGCACCACGGCCGACACCCTGTACGCCTTCGCCCACCGGGCCACTGCGGCCGAGGACCCGTACGCCGACCGAGCGGCCAACGCCGCGCAGGTCACCCGGCGGCTGACGTACGTCCTGCGTCGCGGCGGCCGGGACGTTCCGATGGTCGTGCCCAAGGGCGCCGAGGTCCTGCTGGAGACCCGACTGCCCTACCTCGACGCCGCCCAGCGCCGCGAGGTGCTGCGCACCACCGCCCTGCCCTCCGGCTACGTCCTGCTGGACGGCCCGGAGATGTGGGGCCGGCTCAACCTGTTCGCCGCGGCCGACGGTTACGGCTCGTTCGAGCGGGACGTGACCGTGGAGCTGAACGCCGCCGACGGCGGGTTCCGCGCGGCCGACGCCTGGCGCAACGACATCGCCGGGCCCGGCGGCCTCACCAAGCGCGGCACCGGGACGCTGACCCTGAGCGGCACCAACCGCTACACGGGCCCCACCGTGGTGGCGGCCGGAGCCCTCGCGGCCGGCTCGCGTGACGCCCTCGGGCGCGGCGACGTCCAGGTCCTCGGCGGCATCCTGCGGGTGGACACCGAGCGGGGCGCCGTCCGGGTGCACGGCGACTACCTGCAGTCGGCCACCGGAACACGCCTGGAGTTGACGCTCCATCACCGCGATGCCCCGGCCCTGACGGTCGCGGGCCGGGTGACGCTCGGCCCCGGGGCGCAGCTCGTCCTGCGGCTGCCGGACGCCCGCGCGCTGGGCGACGACGTGGTGCTGCCGGTGATCGGCGGGCGTACGCCGCAGGGCGGGTTCGGCAGCGTCACGGTCGAGGCGGGCGGGTACCGGGCGACGCCGCTCTACACCCATGACGGCCTCGCGGTACGGCTGACCCGCTGCTGACCCGCCACACTGACCCGCCGCAGACCCGCCGCCGACCGCACCGGTGTGTTCCCGAGACCGAGGAGGCAACACCCCATGACCGTGGCCGCGACCAACTGGGCCGGGAACATCACGTTCGGCGCCGAGCGGTTCCACGAGCCGCGCTCCGTGGCCGAGTTGCGGCGGATCGTCGCAGGCAGCCGGTCCGTGAGAGTCCTCGGGACCGGGCACTCGTTCAACGCGATCGCCGACACCACGGGCGACCTGGTGTCCGTCGCCGGCCTGCCCCGGGCGGTCGAGCCGGACGAGCGGACCCGCGCGGTCACGGTGAGCGCCGGGATGCGGTTCGGCGAGCTCGCCGGGGTGCTGGACCGGGCGGGATTCGCGCTGCACAACCTCGGGTCGCTGCCGCACATCTCGGTCGCGGGCGCGTGCGCCACCGGGACGCACGGATCGGGGGTGGCCAACGGCTGCCTCGCCACGGCGGTCCGGGCCGTCGAGCTGGTCACGGCGGACGGCGCCCTGGTGACGATCGGCCGGGGCTCGGCGGAGTTCCCCGGTTCGGTCGTGGCCCTGGGCGCCCTCGGCGTGGTCACCCGGCTGACCCTGGACGTGGTGCCGGCCTTCGGAGTCCGGCAGTGGGTCTACGAGGGCCTGCCGACGGCCGTGCTGCGGGAACGGTTCGACGAGATCATGGCGGCGGCGTACAGCGTCAGCCTCTTCACCGGCTGGCGTGCGGACCGCATCGACCAGGTCTGGCTCAAGCGGCGAGGCGGCCCCGACGCGCCCCGGACCTGGCTCGGCGCGGTGCTCGCCGACGGCCCGCGCCACCCCGTGCCGGGGTGCCCGCCCGAACCCTGCACGCGGCAACTGGGCGTCCCGGGCCGGTGGCACGCCCGGCTCCCGCACTTCCGGGCGGACTTCACTCCGAGCAGCGGCGACGAACTGCAGTCCGAGTACTTCGTCGACCGCGCCGACGCCGTCCGCGCCTTCGACGCACTGGACGCCGTCAGGGAACGGATCGCACCGGCCCTGCAGATCGGTGAGATCCGCACCGTGGCGGCCGACGCGCTGTGGCTCAGCCCCGCCTACCAACGCGACTGTGTCGCCTTCCACTTCACCTGGCACCCCGATGCGGCGGCCGTGGCGGACGCGGTCAGGACGGTCGAGGAGGCCTTGTCCGCCTTCGCCGCGCGGCCGCACTGGGGCAAGGTCTTCACCACGGCGCCCGGGGCGATCCGGGAGTCGTACCCGCGCTGGGAGGACTTCCGGGGGCTGCTGGGCGACGTCGACCCGGCGGGCAAGTTCCGCAACGAGTTCGTCGCCCGCCATTTCGACATCGGGTAGTACGGACTCCTCGGGACCCAGGCTTCCGTGCCTTCGCCGATCGCTCGGGGACCCCGGCCGACGTGCGGCCGGGGTCCCCGACGGCTCACGCTGCCGCGCAGGTCGGGAGGCCGTTCGGTCACCACCGCCCGTGCCTCAGGTCACCAGCGACGATCTCGACTTCCACACCGCCGGCGCGCCCGCCTCGAGGGAGGTCCGCGTGACAGCCCCGGTCCGTGAGCCGGCTAGTTCTTGATGGCGACACCCGCGTAGAACGACACCTGGGCATCCGTGACACCGTCCGGCGACCCGTCGGCAGCGTCCTCGTCCGGGCGCCAGCGGTGGGCGGGCACGATCCCGGGTTCCAGCAGGTCCAGCCCCTCGAAGAGGGTCTCGAACTCGGCGCGGGGCCGTAGCCGCAGCGAGGTGCCCGCCTTGTTGTAGATCTCCTGCACCATCGGCGCGCCCTCCGGGTCCAGCTCCGCCGTGGCGTGCGAGAGCACCAGCGCCGAGCCCGAGGGCAACGGCTTCAGGAGCCGCTCCACGATCGTGCGTGCCTCACCGAGATCCGGGACGAAGTGCAGCAACGCCACCATCGACAACACCACCGGCTGCCCCAGGTCGAGCGTCCGCGCCACCTCAGGGGCGCTCAGGATGGAGTCCGGATCCCGTACATCGCCGTGGACGTATGCCGTCCGCCCCTCCCGCGTGCTGGTCATCAGCGCCCGCGAGTGCGCGAGCACGATCGGGTCGTTGTCCGCGTAGACCACCCGCGCCTCCGGAGCCACCGACTGCGCGACCTCGTGCAGGTTCGGGGAGGTGGGAATGCCCGTGCCGACGTCCAACCACTGGCGCAGGCCCCGCTGCGCCAGCGTCCGGGTCGCCCGGTGCATGAACGCCCGGTTCGCCCAGACCGCGATCCGCATGGTCGGGAACACCGTGAGCACTCGCTCGGCGGCCTCGCGGTCCACCTCGTAGTGGTCCTTGCCGCCCAGGAACCAGTCGTACATGCGGGCGCTGTGCGGTATGTCCTGCCGTATGACGGTGCTGAGCGGCTTCTCCAGGCCCGGATCTTCCACGTTCATCGCCGCTGCTCCCCGCTTCCTCCCCGCGGCCGCAGCACGACCGGAAGGACGATATGACTTGACGTATGGTCAGTAGTGTGACAGGTGGGGCGGGCAAGATGCCAGTAGCCCGCCGCTCACCAGCCTGCGGCGGATCGGTGCCCGGCCGGAGCGGCGCCGGGGAGAGGACGGACGCTCCGGGAGCGGTACCCCCGCCGGGCATGCCGGACGACGAGAGCGGGGAGCACGGCGGTGCGCAGACCTGCACCTTCCGCGGTCAGGACCGAGCGGACCGGCCGGGCGGGGCTGAGACGTCCCGCCCGGCCGTTCGGGGGTTGGGGTCGGGCGGGCGTTACTTGGCGGGGCGCTCGGCCACGCAGAGGACGTTTCCTTCGCTGTCCTTGAACCAGGCGGCGCGCAGGCCGTCGCTGCCTTCAGCGATGCCGTCGACGGTTTTCAGGCCCGGGAAGTCGTACTCCTCGAACGTGATGCCGCGGGCTCGCAGCGCTGACACCTCGCCGTCGAGGTCGGCAACCTTGAAGCTGGCCAGGGTGTGTGCGGCCTGGCCTCCGCTCGGTGTCTCGTACATCCCGAACCGGGTGCCGCCGCTCTCGAAGGTGAGGTCCTCGGGGGTCTCCTCGACGAGCTTCAGGCCCAGGGTGTCGGTGTAGAAGGCCCTGGCCCGCGCCAAATCGGCGGCGGGGATCATGGCCAGCACCTGTGCGTCTCCCAGCATGGTGATTCGCCTCCTTCTGCTTCCAGGCTAGGCACCTCGAGGCAGGTGCGCCCACGGACGGGATCGGTGGCTCCACAGCGTGCGCGGCGGTGGCTGGGCGTTACGCGGGCGCATTCGTAAACCTTCACGCAACGTGGTCGTCGGCGGCCGATTCATCACCGGCCCTGCGGCCGGCCGGCCCGTACACGCTCCAGGACTCCGCCGTCGCCGCCGAGGCCCGGGCCCGCGCCGGGGTCGCCTGGACCTTCGGCATACCCGAGAGCGCCTACCATCCGCAGCGCGAGACCTGACCGGCTCCGGTTCCCGGCCCACGGAGCAGGCCGCCGAGCTGCGCGTGTTGACCCTTACCCCACGTCAGGCCGCACGGTGGGGGACAGCGAACGCACGAAGCCACAGATGCGTGCGTGCACGCACGCACGCATGCATGCACGGATGTACGGGAGGGACTCATGAGCTGGTCGGTGGGACAGGTCTCCGGATTCGCCGGGGTGACCATTCGGACCCTGCACTACTACGACCGGTCCGGGCTGCTGTCACCCAGTGAACGCAGCCCGGCCGGCTACCGGCTCTACAACGGCGCGGACCTCGCCAGGCTGCAGCAGATCCTCTTCTACCGGGAACTCGGCTTCCCGCTCGACGAGATCGCCGACATTCTGGCCGACCCGCAGGCCAACGCCCTCGAGCACCTGGTGGCGCGACGGCAGGCCCTCACCGAGCAGATCGCCCGGCTGCAGAAACTGGTCGACGTCGCCGAGCGGGCCATCGACGTCCAGCGCACGGGGGTCGAACTCGGCCCGGAAGAGCGCTTCGAGGTCTTCGGCGACGTCGTCTTCGACCTCAGCTACGCCGCCGACGCCCACCTCAAGTGGGGCGAGCGGGAAAGCCACCGGGAGGCGCTGGCCCGCGCCGCCACCCACTCGAAGGAAGACTGGCGGCAGCTGATGGCGGAGGCCGCCGGGTGGCGCCGTCGACTGCTGGCCGCCTTCGACGAGGGCCTCCCGGCCGACCACGAGGCGGTGCTGGACCTCGCCGAGGAGCACCGGCAGCACATCACCCGGTGGTTCACGCCCTGCCCGCCCGAGATGCACTGCCGGATCGCCGACGACTACGAGGCGGACGCCCGGGCCTTCGCGCTCGTCGTTCCGGCTGCCGAGCAACGCCCGGAGCTGGCCGGGTACCTCCGGACGGCCATCGGCCACAACGCCGAACGGCACGGCGCGAGCGGCTCCGAGGTGACGCGATGAGGATCCTGGTGATGGCCGCAGGCTCCCACGGTGACGTCGCGCCCTACACCGGGCTCGGGGCGCACCTGCGTGGCGAGGGCCACCAGGTCGCGCTCGCCGCGCCGGAGACCTTCCGCGAGCTGGTGGCCGGCAGCGGCCTCGAGTTCCGCCCGCTGCCGGTCGACCCGCGCGGGGCGCCCACCGGTCCGGAGGGCGGCCGCTCCGAACTGCTCGCGCGAGCCGCCGCGTTCATCGACCGGCTCGGTGACGGGCTCGCCGACGCGGCCGCGCCCGGTGCCGATCTGCTGCTGCTCGGCACCACCACCGCGCCGCTGGGCTGGCACCTCGCCGAGGCGATGGACGTACCGAGCCTCGGGGTCTACCTCCAACCCACCCTGCCGACGGGGGAGTTCCCGCCGGTCGTCGGCGGGAGCCGCTCACTGGGCAGATGGGGTAACCGGGCCGCGGGGGCGCTCGGCCAGCGGGTCGTGGACCGCCTGCACACCGGGGCCGCGCGTCGGTTGAGGTCGCGGCTGGGCCTTCCGGCAGGGTCGCAGGGCGCCCGGCGGCGGGCCGTGGAGCGGGCGAACTGGCCGGTGCTGCACGGGTTCAGCCCCACCCTCGTGCCGCGCCCGGCCGACTGGCGGGACGGGTTGCAGGTGGTCGGCAACTGGTGGCCGCACGTCGCGGCGGACTACCGGCTCCCGGCCGAGGTCGAGGACTTCCTGCGGGCCGGACCACCGCCGGTGTTCATCGGGTTCGGCAGCATGGCGGCGGGGCAGGGCGAGCGGCTGGGCGCCCTCGCGGTGGACACGCTGCGGCGGGCGGGAGTCCGGGGTGTGCTGCAGGCGGGCTGGGCCGGGATCGCGGAGGAGGACGACGACGTGTTGAGCGTCGGGGAGGTGCCGCACGCCCACCTCTTCCCCCGCATGGCGGCTGTGGTGCACCACGCCGGCGCCGGCACGGCGGCCGCGACCCTCCGCGCCGGCGTCCCGAGCGTTCCGGTCCCGGTGATGGCGGACCAGCCCTTCTGGGCCGACCGGCTCGTCCGGGCCGGCACCGCCGCCGCGCCGATCCGGTTCGCCGACCTGACGGCTGCCGGGCTGGCGGAAGCCATCCGCCGGGCCGTCGAGGGCCGGCCACTGCGCACGCGGGCGGAGGCGGTGGCTCGCGCGATGGCGGAGGAGAACGGCGCGGCGCGGGTCGCGGAAGCGGTGGCAGCCGTGGGGGCTGATCGGCAGGCCGGTGTCATGGGGCGGGGGCGGGGGCGGTGAGGCGCGGGTGCCGGCAACGGTGACGCGAGGGAGGGGATGGCGGAGACGGGGCGGGAGAGCGAGTGAGCGTCCAGGTCCGGCCCGTCGCCGGGATACCGGGTGACAGGGACGACGGGGTGCGGCAGACCTCACGGCGCCCGGGCGATCAGGACGGGCTGGAAGAACCCGGTGTCGGCGGGCGCCCGCCAGTCGGCCCCGGCGAAGCCGGCCTCCTCGGCGAAGGCGCTCAACTGCGCCTGGGTGAGGGCCCAGTAGGTGGACCGGTGGACGTCGACCCGCCACTGCCCGGCGTCGTCGGGCATCAGCTGGAACAACTCCAGGTCGTACCGCTCGCCGTCCTCGTGCCACTGCCAGAGCTGGAAGACGACGGACCGCTGCCCCTCCCGCTCGGCGGTCTGCGGCGCGGTGGAGGACGGCCGGCTGCGGCGCAGCTCGTCGTACGGGCGGGTGGTGAGCAGCAGCAGACCGCCCGGGCGCAGGACGCGGCGCATCTCGCCGAGCCCGGCCAGGACGTCCTCGGGGGTGAGCAGGTGCGGCAGCGCGTTGTCCGCGCAGACGACGACATCGAAGCGGCCGTCAGGGAAGGGGAGTTGCCGCATGTCGGCGGCCGCGGTGGGGAGGGCGAGCCCGCGCCGGGTGGCCTCGGCGGCGGCGCGGTGGGAGGCCACCGGGCTGATGTCCGTGCCGGTGACCCGGTGCCCGAGCCCGGCGAGCCCGATGGCCTGGGTGCCGATGCCGCAGGCGCAGTCCAGCACCTCGGCGGCGCGGTCGCCGAGCCGCTCACGGAGGCCGTCGCCGAGCCGCTCGCGGATCAGGGCGTCCAGCGCGGCGCCCTGGCGGGCGACGGAGGCGTCCCAGTCGGGGTAGAGGAGGTGGTAGCCCGCCGCGAAGGCGTCGTAGAAGCGCGCGATGGGGGAGCTGCTCATGGCGCTATCCTCGCGGAGGAGCACCGGCGCGGAGTACTTTCGGAAGGGTTTAAACGGGCTAGGGCAGGCAAGCCGAGCAGGGGGACGGATGCAACCCGCGCAGGATCGGCGGACGGGCCCGGAGCAGCAGTCGGTCGAACTGCCCGAGGGTTCCTGGTGGGACTGGGACGTCTTCTCCTGGCGCCCGGGCGAGTTGCGATTGGCCGCCGGGTACGACCTCGCTTACCACCACGGCCTGGAGCTGGTCTTCGCCGACCCGCTGTACGTCCGCTGCCCGGCGGACTTCCACGACCCGGTGTTCCGCGCGCCCACGCCCGAGGAGCGGCGGCTGGTCGGGCGGCAGTGCGGCGAGCCGCCGGGCGTTCTGGTCGCCTTCGAGGCGGACGGCGGTGGCACGGAGCCGGTGTCCGGGCTGATCGCCGCCGGGAGCCTGGAGGTGCGGGTCGGGTGGGTCCTGCGGCACGGACGGGGCACGGAATCCGGTGGCCGTGCGGTGCCGCCGCCGGGATGATGCGGGCATGCGCACCTTCGAAGAGCTGATCGCCGAGGCCCAGGCCGTGTCCGTGGACGGCTGGGACTTCTCCTGGCTGGGCGGCCGGGCCACCGAGGAACGCCCCTCCTGGGGCTACCAGCGGCTGCTGTCCGAACGGCTGGGCACGGCGACGGCGGCTCTGGACGTCCAGACCGGCGGTGGCGAGGTGCTCGCCGGGGCCCTGCGGCTCGCCGAGCCGCACGGACGGCTGCCGACGGTCCTCGCGGCCACCGAGTCCTGGCCGCCGAACATCGCCCGCGCCACGCGGCTGCTGCACCCGCTGGGTGCGGTGGTGGTCGCCGACCGGGACGAGCCTCCGCTGCCCTTCGCCGACCAGGCCTTCGACCTGGTCAGCAGCCGCCACCCGGTGCGGGCCTGGTGGCCGGAGATCGCCCGGGTGCTGCGGCCCGGCGGCAGCTACTTCGGCCAGCATGTGGGCCCGGCGTCCGTCTTCGAACTGGTCGAGTACTTCCTCGGGCCGCAGCCGAAGGCGCGCGAGGGCCGCCGGCCCGAGGTCGAGAGCGAAGAGGCCCGGGCCGCCGGGCTGGATGTGGTGGACCTGCGCTCCGAGCGGCTGCGCATGGAGTTCCGCGACATCGGCGCGGTGGTGTACTTCCTGCGCAAGGTGATCTGGATGGTCCCGGGCTTCACCGTCGACGCCTACCGGGACCGGCTGCGCGAACTGGACGCCCGGATCCGGGCCGAGGGCCCGTTCGTGGCCCACTCGGCACGCTTCCTGATCGAGGCCCGCAAGTAGATCGACCGATCCGGTGTCCGCATTGTGCAGATATGGGTTGACCCCGCTGCCCGCTGCCCGCTGCCCGCTGCCCGCTGCCCGCTGCCCGCTGCCCGCTGCCCGCTGCCCGCTGCCCGCGGGCGAGCGCGAACAGGGCGGACAGGCACGTCGAGACGGCCGGCACGCTCCACCGGGCCCAAGGGAACCTCACCGCAGTGTGGTTGAAGCGCCGATAGCCGGTTAGACGAGTCCCCGTGCAGCGCTCGCCGACATCGGAAGGGGTACATACCGTGACGGACATCTCCCGCTTGCCCGGAGCATTCGACCATAACTGGAACTGGCAGCTGGACGGCGCCTGCCGCCAGGCGGACAACAGTCTGTTCTTCCACCCCTCCGGCGAGCGCGGAGCCGCCCACGACGACCGTGAGGAGGCCGCGAAAGCCGTCTGCGCCGACTGCCCGGTCAGGATCGAATGTCGACGACATGCACTCACGACACGCGAGCCCTACGGAGTTTGGGGCGGACTGACAGAGGACGAGCGCCGCCGCCTCCTCACCAGGCGAACGCCTGTCCGCAGCACCCGGGCAGCAGCCTGACCGGCTAACCCCGAGGACGGCACCAGCGCGTCAAGGCTGGGCGCGGCGCCAACCGCACTCAGCTGGGCCCGGCCGGGAAACGGTCCCAGACCCGGTGGGTGCCCAAGAGGCCGACGACACCTGTCACCAGCTCGGCCGGGTCCTCGCCGGTCAGGATCCCGGGCGCCTGGGGGTCGATCCCGGCGGCCGTCCACACCGCCCGGGCAGCGGGATGACCGGCGATCGGCTTGGCGTGCCGGTAGGCCTCGTTGACCAGCAGCGCGACCCGGGAGTCGACCGGTGAGGAGCCGTTGGACTTCGCGTCGCGCGCACCGCGGTCGTCGGCTGCCGGGGCCGGGGTGCGAAGCACGAGCAGCGCGTCGAACTCGACGGAGCGGGCCGCCCCGAAGGTGCGCTGCACGGCGAGGCCGTCCGCCAGTGGTGCTCCGGTCGGCGCGATGACCAGGGCCGTCAGCCCGGCGCCGCGCACCGCGTCCCGTGCCGCACGCACCAGCTCCGCATCGCCGGAGTGGTCGGCGACGATACCGATGACGCGCCCCTCAGCCGGCCAACTCCCCGTCAGCTGGGAGAGAGCGGGACTCGGCGTGACCTCTACGGGCGGGGTCGTGGCGGCGGGAGCGGGCATGCCGAGTCCGGTGGCGACCTCGGCGCAGAGCACCGGGTCGATGTCGGCGAGCACCCCCAGGGTCCGCTCCTTGATGGCCGGCTCGTGGACCTTGGAGAGTTCGAAGGTGTACGCGGCGATCACGTGCTCGCGCTCCACCGGGCTCAAGCTCGCCCAGAACAGGCGCGGCTGGCTGAAGTGGTCGGCGAAGGACGCGGGCGCTGCACGGACCTTCGCGGCGGCGGCCACCGGTACGGGGTGCTCGATGAACGCGTGCTCGCCGGCGCCGGCGAAGAACGGGCATCCGCCGTCCAGTGAGTTCGGCTTGTACGGGGCGACGCCGCTGTGCACCGCGTCCTGGTGGAAGCCGTCGCGGAGCATGTCGTTGACCGGCGCGTGGGTGCGGTTGATCGGGATCTGGGCGAAGTTCGGGCCACCCAGGCGGGTGATCTGCGTGTCGAGGTAGGAGAAGAGACGGCCGGACAGCAGCGGGTCGTCGGTGATGTCGATGCCCGGCACGAGGTGGCCGGGGTGGAAGGCGACCTGCTCGGTCTCGGCGAAGTAGTTCACCGGGTTGGCGTTGAGCGTCATCAGGCCGACCGGCTGCACCGGGGCGAGCTCCTCGGGGACGATCTTCGTGGGGTCGAGCAGGTCCACGCCTTCGAAGGTCTGCTCCGGCGTGTCCGGGAAGGTCTGAATCCCCAACTCCCACTGCGGGAACGCGCCGGCCTCGATCGCGTCCGCAAGGTCACGCCGGTGGAAGTCGGGGTCCATGCCGCAGATCAGCTGCGCTTCCTCCCAGGCCAGGGAGTGCACGCCCAGCTTCGGCTTCCAGTGGAACTTGACCAGCGTGCTCGCGCCGTCGGCGTTGACGAGGCGGAAGGTGTGGACGCCGAAGCCCTCCATCATCCGGTACGAGCGGGGGATGCCCCGGTCGGACATGTTCCACAGGGTGTGGTGGGTGGCTTCGGTGTGCAGCGACACGAAGTCCCAGAACGTGTCATGAGCCGACTGTGCCTGCGGGATCTCCCGGTCCGGGTGGGGCTTGGCGGCGTGTACGACGTCCGGGAACTTGATCGCGTCCTGGATGAAGAACACCGGGATGTTGTTGCCGACCAGATCGAAGACACCCTCGGTCGTGTAGAACTTCGTCGCGAAGCCGCGGGTGTCGCGCACGGTGTCCGCCGACCCGCGCGAGCCGAGCACGGTGGAGAACCGCACGAACACCGGTGTCTCGACGCCGTCGGCCAAAAACGCCGCCTTGGTGACCGCGGCGGCTGTGCCGTAGCCGCGGAAGACGCCGTGCGCCGCCGCGCCACGGGCGTGCACGGCCCGCTCGGGAATCCGCTCGTGGTCGAAGTGCATGATCTTCTCGCGCAGGTGGTGGTCCTGCAACAGCACCGGCCCGCGCGGCCCGGCCTTCAGCGAATGGTCCGAATCCGGCAGCCGAACGCCCTGGGCGGTCGTCAGATACCCGCCGTTCTGCGCCCGCAGGTCCGCGGACGCGCCCGTGCCACGGCCGGTCGCGGACAGGCCGGCGGGCGCGCTCTGGTCCGGCTTGGGCGGCAGCGGCGCGCGCGGCTCGGTGGGCTCGGCGACCGTCGGCGACTCTGCCGAGGGCGCACCCGGAACCTCCGGACGGTGGCGGTCCGCCATGCCTGTCACGGCCTCAGCCACGGTGTGCACGGCCTTCTGGACCGGGTTGGACTCGCGCATTGATCCTCCTGATCGAACATGTGTCCACCCACTTCGGGATGGATGGGCCGCCTACAGACGACTATCGGCCGGGCTGGACGGCTCGCGGCGGCGGCGCACCGCGAGAGGCCGGCTGGATGTCGGGGGTCGTCTGCCCGAGAGCACAGGCGGTACACCCCGGGCCGCCGCAGCAGGCACCTGCTTGGCCTGACGGCGCCCGATTGCCCGTCGGTGCAGACTCGCGAACCCCGCCATGCCGTCCGGTCCGACGGATCAGGCCTGCGCTGCGATGGCGGCGCAGAGCACGGCCACGCCGACGGCCAGCCAGGCGAGGTAGTCGCCGAGGTGCCCGGAGTGCAGTCGGCGCAGCACGTGCATGGCGGAGGGGGCGGGGTCGGTAGGTCGGGGCCGCAGGGCGGCTGCGGTGGCGAGGGCGCAGGCCAGTCCGGCGGAGAGCAGGCCGAGGGCGATGCCCGCTCCGGTCCAGTCGGCCATGGCGGCAACGGCTGCCGGGCCGGGGCCGGTGGCGGGAAGGACCGCGGCGGCGTAGCGGGCCGGGTCGGTGAAGGTGGCCGCGCCGCGCGCCACGGCGGTGGCGACGGCGGGTACGCAGCCCAGGACGAGTCCGGTGGCCAGCAGGACGGCGGGGACGGCCGGCATCGTGGGTGGCAGGCTCCGCTCCGGCCCGCGGATCTCCGGCTCCTCTCCGTCGCCGGTGGTCTCGTCCTCGCCCTGCCGGATGGCGGGCACCGGCCCGACGCCCCAGAAGACGCGCAGTGCGGCTCGGAGAACGGCTGCGCCGGTGACGGCCGAGGTGGCCACGAACACCACGGGGAGCCAGGACTGGAGGTGGCCGGCGGCGTCCTCGGTCAGGGCTTTGCCCAGGCCGGTGCCGAACGGCGGCAGCCCGGCCAGGGCCAGCGCACCGACGACGAACAGCACGCCCACGAGGCGCAGCGGGCGGGCCTTTCCGTGCAGGCTGAGCTCGTCGACGGATCCGTAGCGGTCCAGCAGGACGCCGGTGAGGGCGAACAGGGCGGCCTTCACCAGGCCGTGCCCGGCGACGTAGAGGGCGGTTCCGGCGGCGCCGGCCGGGGTGAGCAGGGCTACGCCGGTGAGGAACAGGCCGACGTGGCTGATGGTGGAGAAGGCGAGCAGGCGCTTGAGGTGCCGTTGCTGCCAGCACATCAGGGCACCGAGCAGGGCGGTCACCACGCCCAGCGCGACGAAGGTGGTGCGGAACGCCTCGTGCGGGATGCCGCCGGGGCCGGCGAAGACGGTCCAGTAGATCCGGGCGATGCCGTAGACGCCGAGTTCGACCATGACGCCGGACATCAGCATGCACACCGGGGTGGGCGCGACGGCGTGGGCGTCGGGCAGCCAGAAGTGGAACGGCGCGGCGGCGGCCTTCACCAGCAGTGCCGTGCACACCAGGACGAAGGCGACGACGGTCAGCGGGTCGGTGTGGTGGGCGGCGAGCTGCCGGCCGAGGCGGGCGAGGTTGAGCTCACCGGTGCGGGCGTACAGGAGTCCGATGCCCAGGAGGGAGCAGTAGGCGGCGAACGAGGTGACGATGCCGAAGGTCAGAGCGCCGTGCAGGGGACGCGGGTCCTCGATGCGGTAGCCGGTCAGGGCGTAGGCGGCCGCGCCCATGAGCTCGAAGAAGACGAAGGCGTTGAAGAGGTCGCCGGTGAGGGCGAACCCGGCCATGCCGGCTTCGAACAGCAGGATCAGCGCGGGGAAGACGCCGGCCCGCTCGCCCGTCGGTTCGTCGAAGTACCGCCAGGAGTAGACGATCACTGCGAGGACCAGGACGGCGACCAGCAGGGCGAGCCCCGCGCCGAACGGGTCCGCGGCCAGCACGATGCCCACGCGGGCGGGCCGGCCGCCGAGGTCGGCGGTGGCGACGCCGCTGCTCCTGGTCCACAGCAGCACCAGCACCGCGACCTCGAGGGCCGCGACCGCGGTGGCGAGGATGTCGCAGCCCAGTCGCGGCAGGCGGCGCCCGCCGAGGGCCAGCAGGACGGAGCCGAGCAGCGGGACGGCGACCGCGAGCGGGAGCAGGGCCTGTGTGGTCACGGCTCAGCCCTTGAGGCCGGTGAGGGCCTGGGGGTCGACGGTGTGGTGGCGCTTGCGCAGCTGGACGGTCAGGGCGAGGAGGAGGGCGGTGACGGTGGCGCCGACGACGACGTCGGTCAGGGCGAGGGCCTGGACGACCGGGTCGACGACCGGGCGGCTGCCGGGGGTGAGGTCGGAGAAGACCGGGGCGGTGGCGCCGTGCCGGTAGCCGACGGCCAGCAGCAGCAGGTAGGTGGAGGACTGGGCGACGGCCAGGCAGCCGATGGCGTGGATGAGGTTGCGGCTGGTGACCAGCCCGTACAGGGCGATGAGCAGGACCCATCCGGCGGCAAGGTAGACAAGGGTGCCCATGTCAGGTGGTCTCCTGCCCGTCGGGGTCGGTGATCTCGACGGCTTGGTCGAGGAAGTGGGCGAGCAGCACGATCAGGCCGGAGGCGACCTCGATGCCGACGGCGGCGTTCAGCACGGGTACGGTGCCGCCGGAGGTGATCGTGTTGAACGTGCCCAGTGGAAGGTCGTTCTTCAGGAACGCGCCGCCGGCGATCAGCGCGGCGAACCCGACGATGGTGAACGAGGCGGCGGCGAGGGAGTCGGCGATGTCCAGGACGGTCAGCGGGCGGACCCGCTGGAGGACGCGGTAGTCGGCGGCCACGTAGGCCAGGTGCAGGGCGGTGGCGAGCACGACGCCGCCCTGGAAGCCGCCGCCGGGCGACAGCTGGCCGTGCGCGATGACGTACGCGCCGACCACGAGGGTGACCGGCAGCAGGACGGCGCCGAACAGCCGGGTGGTGGGCAGCACCCGCTCGGGCACGGGCTGTTTCTCGCGTTCGTCGCGGGCCCGCCGGAGCAGCAGGGTGGCGCCGAGGACGGTGGTGAAGAGGATCGACTCCTCGCCGAGGGTGTCGAACGCGCGGAGGTCGAAGTTCACCGAGGACACCACGTTGGCGGTGCGGTGGGCGAGCGCGGCGGCGACGGCCCGGTCGCCGTAGGGGTGTGCTTCGGAGCCGAACCGGGGCAGGCCGGTGCAGGCGGCGATGAAGAACGCGGCGATCACCGCTGCGGCGGCCAGGAACAGCACGAGCCGGACGCGGGCCGTCACCCTCCGCTCTCCTCGCCGTCACGGCGGTCGTCTGCCGTGGGGCGGTTGACCTTGCGGACCGTGAGGAGGATCAGCAGCGGCGTCAGGGCGGTGCCCACGGCCAGCTGCGACAGCGCCACGTCGGGGGCCTGAAGCACCGCGAACAGTACCGAAAGTCCCAGTCCCAGGACGGCCAGGACGACGGCCTGACGGGCCGGATCCCGGCACAGCACCGCCACCGTCGCCGCGGCTGCGACGAACACGACCGCCACACCGATCAGCCACTCGTTCACGTCTCGCCCTTCCCTTCCGAATGCCAGGTGGCCTTGCCGAGCGCGATCGTGGTCACCGTCCCGCCCGCCGCGAACAGCAGACCGATCAGCAGCGTCTTCACCGCCCCGCGCCCGGCACCCTGGTCGAGAGCCACCGCTGCCGCGATCAGCGGCACCCCGGCACACGTGGCCGGGGCGAGCGCGTGCAGCCGCAGGAAGGTGCCCTTGAGGACGGCCAGTGCCACCACGGACAGCAGCACGAATCCGACTCCTGTCCACAGCAGGATCAGGACCAGGACGTGACCGGTTGTCATACGCCCCCGCCCTCGGACTCGTTGCCGCCGGGCGCCCGGTCCTGGCCCGTGACGAAGCGGGTGAAGACGAGCGTGCCGGCCGGGGAGAGAACCGCGAGGACCAGTGCGAGGTCCTGGTAGGAGGAGCGTCGGTAGGCCTGCGGCAACAGCAGGAACACACCCCCGACCACGGTCGACAGCAGGCACATCCCGGCCAGTCGATGCACCGCGCTGCCTCGCGCCGCCACCCACAGGCACACCGGCACCGCTGCCACCAGCAGGACGAGGGCAGCTGCGGCCCAGGCGTTCATGACGCCCGCGCCGCACCGTCGGTGGCGACGCGCTCCACGGGGCCCGGCGTTGTGCCGAGCGCGTGTACCAGCACCTCGTCCGGCTCGCCGATCTCCAGGACGCACGTGTCTTCTCGCACCGCACCGCCCACAGCTGCCCCTCCCGTCCCCAGCCGAATGGTCCTTGAGCGATCGTCATTCTTCGGAGCCGCACCAGCCGACACCCGCCCGGCCGACCGGCACGAGACCTGCCTCGCGGTCGGTCAGTCCGGTGGTTCGTGCGGGCGGGGCTCGTGGGGCAGCGACGGCTCGGGGTGGTTCCCAGGCTCGGGTTCGGATCCACCGGGGCGGCCCGGCAGGGGCGGGTCGGCGGGAGGCTCGGGTGTCCCGGGAGGCTTGGGCGGATCAGGCGGCACCGGCGGCCGGCCCGGGTCCGGCGGTGCGGGCGGAGCCGGCGGAGCGGGCGTGGGGGTGATGTCCGGGTCAGGCGGGACGGGGACGGAAGCCATCCTGCTCCTCCTTGGTCAGTGGCCGAGGGCGTCGAAGAACTGCGGCTGCCCGCCGGACCGCTTCCGCCGCGGCGGCGATCCCTTGGGAGGCTTGCTGCTGGATGCTGCGGGGGTGGGCCCGGTCGTCGAAGCGCCCGTGTGCGCCGAAGTCCTGCCAGGAGTCCACCGGTTCGAAGAGGTTGCCCGGACCGTCGATGCGCCGGCGCTCGCCGGTCTGCTGCGAGTCGAAGCCGGTCCGGGCCAGGTAGCGGTCCAGCAGCCCGGGGGCGATCGCGTTTGCCACCAGGGTGGCCACCGTGCTGGCGCCGACCCAGTACTCGCGCCGCCGGGGATGGTCGGCGGCGAACACGACGGCGCGGGCGGCGACTTCGGGCTGGTAGATCGGTGGCACCGGCTGTGCGCGCTCGGGCAGCCGGGAGCGGACCCATTCGAACTGCGGGGTGTTGACCGCCGGCATCTGCACCATCGTGGTGCGCACCCGGGTGCCGGAGGCGAGCAGTTCGCAGCGCAGCGCTTCGTGCCAGCCCTGGATGGCGTGTTTGGCTCCGCTGTAGGCGCTCTGGAGCGGGATGCCCCGGTAGGCGATCGCCGAGCCCACGTGCACGACCACGCCTCGGTTGCGGGGCAGCATCCGGTCGAGCACGGCGCGGGTGGCGTACACGTAGCCCAGGTAGGAGACCTCGGTGACCCGGCGGAACTCCTGGGGGCTGATCTCGGTGAACGGGGCGAAGACGGACGCGAACGCGTCGTTGACCCACACGTCGATCGGCCCGAGCTCGTCCTCGATCCGCTGCACGGCCGCCTCGACCGCCTCCGGATCGGCGACATCGGCCTCGACGGCGAGGGCCTTCGCTGCCCCGGCCCGTTCGGTCTCGCGCACCGCGGCCTCAAGGCCGGCCCGGCCGCGGGCGATCAGCGCGAGCCTGTCCCCGCGGGCGGCGAAGGCGAGGGCACTGGCCCGGCCGATGCCGCCGCTCGCTCCGGTGACCACGACGGTGCGTGGTGGCTGTGGGTGACGTGTCATGCCTTTCGGCTAACCCGACGGCGGGAGGCCAAACCTTCCGCAGCCTTCGCACGCCCCGACCGGTCAGCCGCGCGGGGCAGGCAGGACGTGCTGAGCACGGTGCCGGGCGCTCGTCTGCCCTGCGGACGGTGTGTCAACTCCCGCCCAGGAAAAGCATGGTTGTGAGGAGAGCGCGGTCGCTCTGTCCACCCCAGGGCCCCGACCCGTTCGCCGCCTACGGTCAGTGAGTCCAACGCCCGGCGGTGCCAGCGGTCATCGACGCTCTGGTGGCCGGGCTCCAGGTCACGGATGCGGGGCGAGGCGGGCGGCGGTCTCCAGCATCAGGGCGTGGACGAAGGCCTGGGGTAGGTTGCCGCGCAGCTGGCGCTGGGCGACGTCGAACTCCTCGGCGTACAGGCCAGGTGGTCCGCAGGCGGCGCGGTTGCGTTCGAACCAACGCAGTGCCTCTGCCTGGTTGCCCTGCTGGTGGTGGGCGAGGGCGACCAGGAACCCGCAGAGCAGGAAGGCTCCCTCCGCGTCCTGGAGCGGGCGCCGGTCATGGCGGAACCGGTAGCAGTAGTGGTCCTCGCAGAGGTCGGCGAGCACGGCGTCCAGGGTGGCCCGGGTGCGCGGGTCGTCGGCCGGGACGGCGCCGCGCAGGGCGGGCAGCAGCAGGGCGGCGTCCACACCCGGCTGGGACGGCGACCGCTGCCAGCGGCCGGTGGGGTGGAGGCAGTCACGGTCGGCCTCGGCGGTGATCCGGTCGGCCAGCGCCTCCCACCCGGCGGCGCGGCCGCGCCCGGCCACGGGGTGGGCGGTGGCGATGGCGCGCAGTCCGGCCGCGCAGGTGAGGCGGCTGTGAGTCCAGCGGTCCGGTTCGAGTTCCCAGATCCCCGCGTCCTCCTCCCCGTGGCGGGCGGTGATCGCGTCGGCAGCGACCGTGGCGGCGCGCCAGCCCTCGGCGTCGAGCCGGCCGAGCCGGGCGGCGGCGGCGAGCAGGAGCAGGCCCTCACCGAAGCCGTCGAGCTGGAACTGGTGGTTGACCCGGTTGCCGACGACGTCGAATCCGCCCGGGTAGCCGGGCAGGTCGAGGGTGCGCGGGTCGGGGACGGGGCCGCCGTCGGTGGTGTAGGCCGGTGCGAGGCCAGGGCCGTGCTCCAGCAGGCGGGCGGCGACGAACCGCACTGAGTCGTCCAACAGCGCGTCGCAGCCGGCGGCGGCCGCCGACTGGCCGATGTAGGCCTGGTCGCGGATCCACACGTACCGGTAGTCGTAGTTGCGGCCCTGCTCCGCCCGTTCCGGCAGGCTGGTGGTCGCGGCCGCGACGGTCCCGCCGCCCGGGCCGGTCATGCCGCGCAGGACGGCGTGCGCGTGCCGCGCGTCACGCCGCCCGAGCACGACCGCGAGGTCGGGCACCTGCTCGGCCCACGCCGCCTCGGTCGCCCGCCACAGCCGGCCAGGGTCCTGGGGCCGTTCCAGCGGCCGGTCGGCGACCTCCAGGACGAGGTCGTGCCGCTCACCGGGCTTCAGGCGCAGCCGGGCCTCCAACCGTGGGCGCGGGCCGGAGCCCTCCGTCGTCGCGTCCGGCAGGCCACGCAGGCGCAGGTGCAGGTCTGCGGCCCGGGCCGTCCAGGATCCGTCCTCCTCGTGGGTGACCTTCCGCAGTCGGTGCTCGCCGAACCCGGCGGCCGCCTGGAGGCTCACCGTCACCTCGGCCGGACCGTCCACGGCCGTGATCCTGCGGAGCAGGACGGCCCGGTGGGCGTCGCCAGGGTAGGCGAGCGCCTCGCGGCATTCGACGATCCCGGCGGTGGTGACCCAGCGGCTGCGCCAGATCAGGCTGCCGTCCTCGTAGTAGCCGCCCCACACATAGCTGCCGGTGGGGGTGACGGTGAACCAGCCGGGCCCGCCGATCAGGGCGGCGAAGACGGCGTCGCTGTCCCAGCGCGGTGCGCACATCCACGCGATGTCGCCGCGCGGGCCGACGAGGGCGCCGCGGTGGCCGTCGGCGAGCAGGGCGTAGTCGCGCAGCGCGTGCGGGGCCGGCGCGTGGGCGTTCTTCGGCACTTGGGCCTCTTCTCCGATCCGGGGTGCGGGGGGGGGGGGGGGGAAGGCCGCCGCCGGCCTGAACGGGTAGGGGGTGGGGGTCTACGGGCTGCCCGCCGACGCGGTGCCGGTGGTGTGCTGCTGGAGCACGTTGTGGCGTGGCGTCAGGCCCAGGCCCGGGGTGTCGCCTTGGCCGGGGCGGAGCAGGCCGCCGACGGGGTCGAGGGTGCCGTCGAAGAGCGTGTTCTCGATGCGGACGTGGTCGTGGAACCACTCGAGGTGACGCACGTTGGGCAGCGTGGCTGCGGCGTGGGCGTGGACGTGCGGGGCGCAGTGGCCGGACAGGTCGAGGCCGTGGGCCTGGGCCAGGGCGGCGGTGCGCAGCCAGACGGTGAGGCCGCCGCAGCGGGTGGCGTCGGCTTGCAGGCAGTCCACCGCCGGGGCCATGGCGGCGAAGTAGGGCAATGTGAAGCCGTACTCGCCGGCCGCGACCTCCGGGCTGATCGCGGCGCGGACCTGTGCCAGGCCGGGCAGGTCGTCGGAGGAGACCGGTTCCTCGAACCAGCGCACGTCGTGTTCCTCGAAGCGCTGGGCGAGGCGGATCGCCTGTTTGGCGGTGTAGGCGCCGTTGGCGTCGACGTACAGCTCCGCGTCCGGGCCGATGAACGTGCGGGCCTGGCCGATGCGGGCCAGGTCCCGGCTCTCGCGAGTGCCCCAGCCCTCCCCGATCTTGATTTTCACCCGGGGGATCGCCTGCTGCTCGGTCCACCCGCGCAACCGGGCTTCGAGTTGACGGTCGTCGTAGGTGGTGAAGCCGCCGCTGCCGTAGACCGGCACGGTGTCCCGCGCCCGGCCGAGCAGGTCGGCCAGTGGCAGCTCCAGTAGTCGGGCCTTGAGGTCCCAGAGGGCGATGTCGACGGCGGACAGGGCGTAGCCGCCGATGCCGGGCCGTCCGGCGTTGCGCAGCGCCCGGTGCATCGCCTCGTTCGCGGCGGGCACGTCGAAAGCGCTGCGGCCGATGACGTGCTCGGCCAGCAGGTCGGTGATCACCTTGGCGCAGGCGGCGGCGCCGTAGGTCCAGCCGTAGCCCTGGGTGGTTTCGGAGCGGGCCTGGACGAGGACCATGGTGGTGCTGGTCCAGGCGGCGGTGCCGTCGGCCTCCGGCGCGTCGGTGGGGAAGTCGAGGACCCACATGCGCAGGGCGTCGACGACGGGCGTCGACGGGCCGCTCACGAGGTCTCACCGGCGGCGTGCAGCGCGCCGCTCAGGGTGGTGGGTGACTTCACGGCATCCTCCTCGCGCGGCGGCGGGCGGTGAGAACCGCCCCGGTGGCCAGGCCCGCCAGTAGCCCGAGCGCCGCTGCGGTGAGCAGCCGGGCGGTGGCGGGATGAGGCTGCGGGCGTTCGACGGCGTTCTCCGGCCGGTCGGTGGGTGCCGGGCCGTCGAGGGCCATCGCCAGTGCCTCGGCCAGGTGCACAGCCTGGCGGCCGGTGTCGGCCTGGCCGATCTGGGTGCGGCAGCTGAAGCCGTCCGCCAGGACGAACGCCTCGGGTGCGGTGGCGCGGACGGCGGGCAGGACGCCCTGCTCGGCGATCGTCTGCGACAGGTCGTAATGCCCCTGCTCGAAGCCGAAGTTGCCGGCCAGCCCGCAGCAGCCCTCGTCCAGCACGTTCGCCTCCAGGCCTGCGCGGCGCATCAGCTCGCGGTCCGGATCGCCGCCGAGCACGGCGTGCTGGTGGCAGTGCGTCTGGACGGTCGCCGCGCGGCCGACCTGCGGCGGCTGCCACCCTTCGGGAGAGTGGTTGACGAGCTGTTCGGCGAACGTGCGCAGCTGGGTGGCGAGGCGCAGGACATCCTGGTCACCGGCGAGCAACTCGGGGGCATCGCTGCGGAGGGCTGCCGCGCACGAGGGCTCGAGGCCGATGACAGGGGTGCCCGCCTCCAGCCAGGGACGCAGCATGCGGGTGGTGTGCTTGATCACCCTCTTGGCGGTGGAGAGTTGGCCGGTGGAGATCCAGGTGAGGCCGCAGCACACCGGACCCTCGGGGACGGCGACGTTGAATCCGGCGTCTTCCAGGACCCGGACCGCGGCCTCGGCGATGTGGGGGTGGAAGTGGTTGGTGAAGGTGTCCGGCCACAGCAGCACCGTGCGCGGATCGCCCGGGTCGGGAGGCGTCCGTCCGGCCCGGTGCCAGGTGTCCTGGAAGCTCTCGGCGGCGAACAGGGGTGCGTCCCGGCGCGGGTCGATCCCGCCGAGCAGCTTGCCGAGCCGGCCCAGGCCCGGGGCGTGCAGGGCGGCGTTGGCCAGGCCGGGAGCAAGGCGCGCGAGCCGAGTCCAGAGCGGGAGCCAGCCCATGGCGTAGTGCGCGGCGGGGCGCAGCCGGCCTTCGTAGTGGTGGGCGAGGAACTCGGCCTTGTAGGTGGCCATGTCGACGCCGACCGGGCAGTCGGACTTGCAGCCCTTGCAGGCCAGGCAGAGATCGAGGGCGTCGCGGACCTCGGTGGAGCGCCACCCCTCGGTGACGGGCGAGTCCTGGTGGCCGCCGAGCATCTCGAACAGCAGGCGCGCCCGGCCCCGGGTCGAGTGCTCCTCCTCGCGGGTGGCCCGGTAGGAGGGGCACATCACGCCGCCCTGCTGGGTGCGGCAGTTGCCGACGCCGACGCAGCGCATGACGGCCTGCCCGAAGTCGCCGTCGTCGTCGGGGTACGCGAAGTGGGTGTCCTGGTGGGTTTCGGGCCGCCAGTCGGCACCGAGCCGCAGGTTCTCATCGGCCTGGCGGGGGTGGACGACCTTGCCGGGGTTCATCCGGTTGCCCGGATCGAACAGCGCCTTGACCTCGACCATCGCGTCGACCAGAGGCTGACCGAACATGCGGGGCAGGAGTTCGCCGCGGGCCTGCCCGTCACCGTGCTCCCCGGACAGCGACCCGCCGTAGGAGGCGACCAGGTCGGCGGCGTCGAACAGGAACGCCCGGAACGCCTCGATACCCTTTCCCTCGCGCAGCTCGAACGGGATCCGGGTGTGCACGCACCCCTGGCCGAAGTGCCCGTAGAGGGAGGCCTGTTGATAGCCGTAACGGTCGAAGAGCCGCTCCAGATCGCGGAGGTAGGCGCCCAGCTTCTCCGGTGCGACGGCGGAGTCCTCCCAGCCCTCCCAGGTCTCGGCGCCGTCCGGCGGGCGCGCGGTCACCCCGAGTCCCGCCTCGCGGGCCTTGAGCATCTCGTGCTCGCGCGGCGGGTCGTCGGAGAACGCCACCGACGCGTCGCCCTCGTCGCGACCGAGGGCGCGCAGCAGCGCGCGCGCCTGCCCGTCGGCCGCCTCCTTCGTATCGGCCGTGAACTGGAGCAGCAGCCAGCTGTCGCCCTCGGGCAACTGCTCCAGGGAGTCGAGGTAGGCGTGTTCCTCGCGCATCAGCTGCGCCATGCGCCCGTCGATCGCCTCCAGCTGGGCGGGCCGGCTGTGCTCGAGCAGGTCGGGGACGGCGTCGGCCGCCCGGTAGATGTCCTCGAAGCCGAGCACCAGCAGGGCCTCGGCGGCCGGGACCTCCACCAGGTGCAGTTCGGCCCGCAGGACGGTCACCAGGGTGCCCTCGCTGCCGACCAGCGCCTTGGCGAGGTCGAAGCCGTTCTCCGGCAGCAGCGAGTCCAGGTTGTACCCGGAGACCCGGCGGGGGATCTTCGGGTAGCCGCGCCGGATCTCCGCCAGATTGCGTCCGGCGATCTCCTTCAGCCCTTGGTACAGCCGGGCCCGGGGCCCACCCGCGGCCACCACCTCGGCGTACTCCTCGTCGTTGGTGCGGCCGGCCCAGAACCGGGTGCCCTCGTAGGTGAGCACCTCCAGGCGGCGGACGTTGTCGACGGTCTTGCCGTAGGCCTGCGCGGAGGCGCCGCAGCTGTTGTTGCCGATCATCCCGCCCAGTGCGCAGTGGCTGTGGGTGGACGGCTTCGGCCCGAACATCAGCCCGTGCGGGGCGAGTTGCCGGTTCAGCTCGTCCAGCACGATGCCCGGCTCCACCACGCAGGTCCGCGCCTGCGGGTCGACCGAGAGGAGGCGGTTGCAGTACTTGGTCCAGTCGATGACCACGGCGGTGTTGGTGCACTGCCCGCCCAGGCTGGTGCCGCCGCCGCGCGAGAGCACCGGCGCGGCGAACCGGGAGCAGACCGCGACCGCCGTCGCCCCCGCCTCGACGGTGTGGGGCACCACCACGCCGAGCGGCACCTGCCGGTAGTTGGAGCCGTCGGTCGCGTACGCGCCCCGGCTGCCGGCGTCGAAGCGGACCTCGCCGTCGACCTCAGCGCGCAGGGCCTGTTCCAGGGCGGCGAGGTCCACGCCGGCGCCGGTGCCGTCCGAGGTCATGGTCAGCTCCCGTTGCCGGGCAGGAACTCCTGGACCTTGGCCTTCACGCCTTGGCGGATCACCGAGCCGCGGTCGCTGTCGCCCTGTAGGACGGCGGAGGCGGCGGCCTTGATCTGGTCCCAGGTGGCGTGCGGCGGGATCGGCGGCACGGCCGGGTCGGTGCGGAAGTCGATGACGAACGGCCGGTCGGCCGCGAGCGCCTGACGCCAGGCCGGCTCCACGTCCTCGGGCCGCTCCACCCGCACGCCGCCCAGGCCGAAGGACCGGGCGATGTCGGCGTAGCGCACGTCGGGCAGGCTCTGGGACGGCTCGAACTGCGGCGCGCCCTGCATGGCCCGCATCTCCCAGGTGACCTGGTTCAGGTCCTGGTTGTTGAGCACCGCCACCACCAGGCGCGGATCCGACCACTCCCGGTAGTACTTCGCGGCGGTGATCAGCTCCGCGAGGCCGTTCATCTGCATCGCACCGTCGCCGACGATGGCGATCGCCGGCCGGTCGGGGTGGGCGAACTTTGCGCCGATGACGTACGGCACGCCGGGGCCCATGGTCGCCAGGGTGCCCGACAGCGAGCCGCGCATGGTCCCGCGCATCCGCAGGTGGCGGGCGTACCAGTTCGCCGCCGACCCGGAGTCGGCGGCGAGCATGACGTCCTCGGGCAGCAGCGCGTCGAGCGTGTGCACGACGTACTCCGGGTTGACCGGGTCGGCGGAGACCTCGGCCCGGCGCTGCATGACCTCCCACCACCGGGCGGCGTTGTCCTCGACCGTCTTGCGCCAGGTGCGGTCGGTCTTCGCCTCCAGCATGGGGAGCAGGCGCCGCAGGGTCTCGGCGGCGTCGCCGACGATGTTCGCCTCGAACGGGTACCGCAGACCGATCATCGACGGGTCGAGGTCGATCTGCACGGCCCGGGCCTGCCCGAAGTCGGGCAGGAAGTTGCTGTACGGGAAGCTGGAGCCGACCACGAGCAGGGTGTCGCAGTCGCGCATCATCTCGTACGACGGCCGGGTGCCGAGCAGCCCGATCGAGCCGGTGACGTACGGCAGGGTGTCCGGTAGGGCGTCCTTGCCGAGCAGAGCCTTCGCCACACCGGCGCCGAGACGCTCGGCCACCTGCTCGACCTCCGGGCGGGCGTGGCGGGCGCCCTGGCCGATGAGCATGGCGACCTTCTCGCCGGCGTTGAGGATCTCCGCCGCCCGGGCGAGGTCTTCGTCGGCGGGCACCGGCGCGTAGTGCGGGATGCCCAGGCTGGAGGGGACCTGCTTGAAAGCGTGGGCGGGCGGCTCGTAGTCCAGTTCCTGCACGTCGGCGGGGATGACCAGGGCGGTCACCGTACGCCGGGTCGTGGCCACCCGCATCGCCCGGTCCAGGACGTTCGGGAGCTGCTCGGGGACGGTGACCATCTCGCAGAACTCGGAGGCAACGTCCTTGTACAGCGACAGCAGGTCGACTTCCTGCTGGTAGGAGCCGCCCATCGCGGTGCGGTCCGTCTGGCCGACGATCGCCACCACCGGCACGTGGTCGAGCTTGGCGTCGTACAGGCCGTTCAGCAGGTGGATCGCGCCGGGCCCTGAGGTGGCCACGCACACACCGGTGCGACCGGAGAACTTGGCGTAGCCGACGGCCTGGAAGGCGGCCATCTCCTCGTGCCGGGCCTGGACGAACCGGGGCTGGTCCTCCGCGCGGCCCCACGCGGCGAGCAGCCCGTTGATCCCATCGCCCGGGTAAGCGAAGACGTACTCCACCTCCCATTCCCGCAGCCGCTGCAACAGGTAGTCGGCAACCTTCATCTCTGTCCTCCTGGTCCCGGGGCCGGCCGTCGGGTGTGACGGGGGCGCGTCTCTCTGTGCGGCTAACCGCCTCGACAAGCCCGAAACCCGCTCACGTCAGCTGCCGGATGTCATGGCCGGGTTCGTCGACCGGGGCATAGAAGTGTCGCGAATGCTTGTGACATCGAACAGAGCCGCTGGCGCCATGGCGTTCCCACCTTCCCTGCGGGAGGGCATCGCCCGGCGCGATGCCGGGCCGGAGCGCCCCGCCCGCATGCGCGGCGCCCTTGTTGCCCCCTTCCGCATGCCCGCAGCGTGGCCTCGCATACACCCCTGGCCCCTTTTGTATCGGAATGGACCAGTTTGGCCGGTGGGCGTCATGGGCACCCGGCCCCGTATGGTGCGAATCGGCTACACGATGATGAGCGAGCAGCGGGGGCCGCGTCAGCTGGTGGAGGATGTGGTGCGGGCGGAGCAGGTCGGCTTCGACTTCTCCGTGGCGTCCGACCACTACTTCCCGTGGCTGGAGGAGCAGGGGCATTCGCCGTACGTGTGGAGCGTGCTCGGCGCGGCGGCCCAGGCGACCGAGCGGATTCCGCTGATGACGTACGTGACCTGCCCGACGATGCGTTACCACCCGGCCGTGGTGGCGCAGAAGGCCGCCACCGTGCAAATGCTCTCGCAAGGGCGGTTCCGGCTCGGGCTGGGCTCGGGAGAGAACCTGAACGAGCACATCACCGGTGCGGGCTGGCCGGCCGCCGACGTGCGCCAGCAGATGCTGGCCGAGGCGGTCGGGATCATCCGCGCCCTCTTCGCCGGCGGCTACGTCAACCACCGGGGCGAGCACTTCCGGGTGGAGTCGGCGCGGTTGTGGGATCTGCCCGAGCAGGCGCCGCCGATCGGCATCGCCGTCTCGGGTCAGCAGTCCTGTGAGCTCGCGGGGAAACTCGCGGACCTGGTGATCGCCGTGGAGCCCGACGTCGCGCTCCTGGAGGCCTTCGACCGGTTCGGCGGGGCGGGCAAGCCGCGGGTGGGCCAGCTGCCGGTCTGCTACGACGTGGACCGGGACCGCGCGGTGGCCCGCGCGCACGAGCAGTTCCGCTGGTTCGGCGGCGGCTGGAAAGTCAACGCCGAACTGCCCGGCCCGGCCGCCTTCGACGCCGCGAACCGGTTCGTACGTCCTGACGACGTCGCACGGTCCATCCCCTGCGGCGACGAGGTGGACGACTTCGTCGAGGCGGTGCGCGCCTACGCCGATGCCGGGTTCACCGAGGTCGCCCTGGTCCAGATCGGCGGCGAGGCGCAGCGACCGTTCCTCGACTGGGCCGAATCGGCCCTGCTGCCCGCCCTGCGCGACCTCTGACCCGGGCGGTCGGCGCAGGCGAGGTGGCCGTGGGTTCGATGGCGACCACGGCCGTGATCGTGGCTCGCGAGCATCAGCCTCCGCATCGCCGCCGAGGGTTACCACACGGCCGCTGACACCGGTAAATGCCTCACGGGCAGCTCCGGTGCCTCGGACCGAGGGGCTCGGCCAGTACGACATCTTCCCCTCCCACGGCGACCTGCCATGTCCGGGACGGCCTCGCGCGGGCACGGCTCGCGCGTCGGCGGACACTCGCGATGAGTCCCGGGATTTCGGGTAGACGCCCCCCGGCACAACGGCGGACGACCAAGCAGGGAGGCACTTGTGAACATGGCCGGAGCCAACGCAGGCGTCAGGCAGGCGCTATCCGACACGGCGCACCGAACCGGGGCGCTCGCCGCGCGGGCGGCCCACGGCGCCGGGCAAGCCACCGCGCCCGCGCTGGACGCGGTGACCACAGGCGCGGAGCACACCCGCACCGCGGCGCTGCGCGCCGCGCACATCGCGTCCGATCTGGCCGAGCGTACTGGCGAGGCGGTCAGTGGGACGGTTCGCAGCGGCAGTCGGCGAGCGGCCCACGCAGCTCATCCGCGTGGCGGCCGGGGCCGCACGATGGTTGTGGGACTGCTCCTGGCGGTGGGAGCCATAGCGGGTATCGGATGGTGGGCCGTGCGACGCCGCGGCGACGACCTCCCGGACTGGCTCCGAGAGCAGTCGTCCGCCACCGATGCCGAGGAGGGCACGCAGTGAAGGAGTTCGACCGAGAACGCGCCCACGGTGAGGCGGAGGACCTGTCTCATCTCAAGGACGACGTCGACGAGAAGAACGCCGAGGTCATTGACCACGTCCGGGGTGGCGGCAACGGTCGCCCGAGCTCTGAGCGGACCGAACAGGTGAAGAAGCCTTCGGCCCGTGAGCGGCCGTGATCCTGAGGCGGACCTCCGGCGCAGGGCGGTTTGCCCTGCTGCGGCGGCAATAGCCGGGCAGATGGGGACCAGGGAAAGGCGCCACTCACCGCGCCGGGCAGGGATATCCTCCCGGCGCATGCGGCGTGGAGGGGGCGGAACGCCAGCCGCTCACCTGCGGGCCGATGGCGTGCGCCGGCCCGGGAAGCAGAACAGAACGCCTTCGCTTCCCGGGCCCGGGTTCCCGTTTTCGGTCAGTGCCGCCCGGGCTGCTGCGGGTTCTTGGTCTCGGCGCCGTGGGCGAAACCGCCGGCGTTGTCGGCGCTGCCGAGGGCGCTTCAAGGTTGTGGCGGGGGGGGGCCCCCCCCGCGGGGGGGGGGCCCCCCCCCCCCCGGCGGCCCCCCCCCCCCGCCCCGCATGGGACCCGGTCTGGGGGACCACCCCCCGAGAAA
>NZ_JBITFB010000019.1:117712-143096 GCF_044455625.1 Kitasatospora sp. NPDC051164
CGGCGGGGCGGGGGCCGGGGGGCGGGGGGGGGGGGGGGGGGGGGGGCGGGTGGTGGGGGGGGCGGCGCCCCCCCCCCCGGGGCCGCCCCCCCCCCCCCCGCCACAGGGTCAGGAAGCCGCGTCAGTCCTTGAAGGCGTCCTTGACGTGCTCGCCCGCCTGCTTGACGTCGGCCTTGGCCTTGTCGGCCTTGCCCTCGGCCTCCAGGCGCTTGTTGCCGGTCGCCTTGCCGGCGCCTTCCTTGACCGCGCCCTTGGCCTTGTCGGCGGCGTTCTCGATCTTGTCACTGGCACTCATGTCGGCCTCCGGTTCGTCGAAGCTGTGCTGACATCCCGTCTGCCCCCGATCGGCCGGAAGATTCACCGGCATATGTGCCGCAGGTGCGGGCAAGCGGATTGCCGACACTGACTAGGGAGGTCGAGATGGTTCCCCTTCTTCTTGTTCTGCTGCTGGCCCTGATCCTGTTCGGTGCCGGCTTCGCACTGAAGGCCCTGTGGTGGGTGGCGGTCGTGGTCCTGGTGGTGTGGCTGCTCGGATTCATAGCCCGCGGCACCGGTGCCTCCGGCAGCCGCGGCCGCTGGTACCGCTGGTAGGCGCTCCGGCGCTCCGGCGCTCCGGCGCTCCGGCGCGCACCCGGCAGGGCCGGGACAGCAAAGGGGGCACGCACCACGGTGCGTGCCCCCTCGTCATCTCCGCTCCTGTCACCGGCAGGCCCTCTCCCCGCGGCGCGAGGCTCCTCCCCGGCGGGCACTGCCGTCCACACCAAGAAGGCAGACGGCAAAGGGCGACCCGAGGAACCCCCGTGGCTGCCCCCGTACGGGGGCTGGAGGAGAAACGATGGATTCCGAAACGCCCGCCGGAAGCCCCGGCCGCGACCTGACCCCGGTCCGCCGGGCCGGCGGACCACGCACCCGGATCCAGAGCCCCGGCCGCGCCGCGCCCCAGGTTTCCTCGTGGTTTCGCGCAGGCTTCGCACTCAGCGTCGGCGCGCTGCTGGCCTGGCACCTGACGGACGCGGTACTCCAGCTCACCTCGCTGCTCACCCTGCTGCTCCTCGCCGTGTTCATCGCGGTCAGCGTGGAGCCCGTGGTCGCCTGGCTGGAACGCCACGGTCTGCGCCGCGCCTGGTCGGTGGCGCTCGTGGTGGTGGGGCTGGCCGTGCTGCTGACCGCCCTGCTCGCAGTGGTCATCCCGCCGGTCGACACCGAGGTGAGCGCCCTGGTCGGCGCTGTCCCGGGCTGGCTCCAGCAGCTGCACGACCACCAGTCGACGCTCGGCCGGATCGAGGACCACTACCACCTGATCGAGCGGGCCAAGGAGCAGCTGGGCCACGGCGGTTCGGGCGCCGGTGCGTTCGGCGGCGTGCTCGGCGCGGGCCGGCTCCTCCTCAGTACGGTGACGTCGACCGTGATCGTCGTGAGCGTCGCCCTGTACGTGATGGCGGCCCTGCCGGTGATCAAGGCGTTCTGCTACCGCTTCGTGCCGCGCAGCCGGCGCCAGGAAGTGGAGGAGATCACTGAGGAGATCCTGGCCCGGACGGGCCGCTACATGCTGGGCAACGTGCTGACCTCCGCCGTCGCCGGCCTGGCGACCTTCGCCTGGTGCGCGGCCACCGGCGTGCCGTACGCGGGGGCGCTGGGGGTGTTCGTCGCGTTGATGGATCTGGTCCCCATGGTCGGCTCGACCGTCGGCGGCGTGGTCGTCAGCCTGGTCGCGTTGTCGGTGTCCCTGCCGGTGGCTCTCGCCACCGCCGGCTTCTACATCGCCTTCCGGCTCCTCGAGGACTACCTGATCATGCCGCGGGCCATGAAGTTCGTGGTGGACGTGCACCCGGTCGTCACCGTGGTCGCGGTGCTTCTGGGGGGTGCGCTCCTGGGCCTGGTGGGAGCGCTGGTCGCGGTGCCGGCCGCCGTCGCGCTCGGGTTGGTCCTCGACGCTTACGTCTTCCCCCGCACCGACAACGCCTGAGAGGGCGCAGCCGGGCCGGCGCCGCCTACCCGGACAGCCCGCTTGGGCGAGACGGTCCGTCCCCTGGCGAGCCTGGTCCGGCGCGGAGTCCGTGGCGCGGGTGCGCCCGCAGCTGCGGGGTGCCTCGGCCGCAGGGTCAGGGGGTCATGTGAAGTCGCAGGGTCAGGCCGCCTCCGGTGGCGCGGATTTCGACGAGGTCGCAGAGCTGGTGGATCATCCACAGACCGCGGCCCCCGTCGGTGGAGGCGAGGCGGGGGCGGCGGCGCCCGGCGAGCGGGTCGCTCAGGTGCCCGCCGTCGCGGATCTCCGCGATCACCGCTGCGTTCTGCCCGGTCCACAGGCGCAGGGTGCCGCTGCCGCCGCCGTGGGCCAGGGAGTTGGCGGTGGCTTCGCTGACGGCGAGCACGAGGTCGCCCTGGCGCGCAGGTGTCAGGGCGGTGCTTTGGGCCCAGGTTTCGGCGTGGTGGCGGACCTGCGCCAACTGCCCGGTGCCGTAGGCCAGCGCCGTGGCGCCGGCGGGTTCGGGCAGCGGCTGGTCGCAGTCGGCGCAGACCAGGGCGGGGTCGGTGTAGAGCGGACTGGCGAGGTCCTCGCCGTCGTCCCAGATGGTGGGGTGGGTGCGGCGGGCGTCCGCGACGACGCTCTTCGGCAGCGCGGTGACGTCGTAGGGGCACAGGATGGTGGCACCGCGGCGGGCGAACGCGGTGTTGATGAGTGCTTCGTGGCGGGTGGCTTCGAGGATTTCGGCGTGGCTGCGACCGGCCCAGATCGGCTCGCCGACGATGCGTGCGGGCCGGCCCGGGTGGCGGTCGGCGAAGCCTTGCAGTGCGGAGAGGATCCGCCCGGGGTTGCGGCCCAGGACCGTCATGTCGACCAACTCGACGCCGTCCGCGGCGTCGTCCAGTGCCGGGCGAAGGGCCTCCAGCCGGCCGGCGGGGACGGCGATGAGGCAGGGCTCGCCGGCGGCCAGGGCGGCGCGAGCGAAGGAGCCGACGGTGGCCACGTACTCCTGAGTGGTGCGGTAGAACAGCGCCGGGTGGACGAAGGAGCCCGTGGAGACGAGGGGGCGCGTGGGGTCGGTCATGCCGTCATCTCCAGGTCCCTGCACTCATCGGGGAACATCTGCGCCACCGTGCGCAGTGAGGGGGGTGCGTGGTGCAGGACCAGGCGGCGGTCCTGCCCGGCCAGCACCGCGGTGGCCCGGGCCAGCGCGGCGGTTGCGGCGGTGTCGATGAAGTCGACGCCGCTGAGGTCCACGTGCACCACGGGCAGCGGCAGGCGGCAGACGGCTGCGAGGACCGCGGCGAGCTCTGTTCTGCTGTCCCAGTCGGCGCTTCCCAGAAGGCGCATCCGGCCGCCCGGCCGCAGCGGCCGGGCCGTGAGCTTGGTGTCGTTCCCCGGCAGGCCGGCGTTCTTGAGGTCGTGGTGGGTGGCGGCGGCGAGCGCGGCGGGGGAGCGGGTGGCCGCCTGAGTGGTGTAGAGGCAGATCCCGGTGACGGGCAGATCCGCGAAGACCTCGGTGTCCAGGCGCAGTTCGTATTCGAGGAGGCGGTCCGCGCCCGGCGCCTGCTGGGCGGCCCAGTCCATCTCTCCGATGACGCGCAGGCCGCTCCACCCCTGGGCCAGAGCCAGGCGGCAGCTGTCCCGCAGGCCGGCGATCATCAGGTCCGGATCCAAGGGCAGGCGCCGTAGGTACGAGTCGGCGGCGCTGTGCACCCTCACCTGTTCCCGCTCCACCGCCGCCCCCAGGTCGCGCCCGTCGGCGCGTACCCGGGCGGTCACCTCCAGCGGGGTGCGGGAGTGGGCGTAGTACAGCACCTGCTGGCCGAGGGCGATCCCCTCGCGGAGAAGATCACCCACCTGCCGGGCCCATTGGCTCTCGTCGGCGTAGGTGCGGCACAGGTGCTCACCGTGGCGCACAGGCGGCCCGCCGTCCGTCGTCCGGCCCACCGGTTCCTCCTCGGCTCACTCCGCCCGGCCACCCCCGCTGCCCGCGACGCCGAGCCTACAAGAGCACCCGTCCGCCCCCAATTGCGGGCACCGGGACCGGCCCTGGCAGGGCAGGGAGAAGGACGGCATGATGCCGCAACGGATGCGGCGCGGGCCCGCGCTACCGCCCGGCGCGGTCTTCACCGTATTGTCGCGCTCCGGGGCAGCCGCCCCACAAGATCGCGGAGGAAGGCACGGACAGAATGAACACCGAGGGAGACGACCGCACGGCCGACCGGCCTGCGCCCGCCGCGCCGGTGGTAGCGAGGCAGGGGTCAGTGGTGACCCGCCTGGAAGGCGACCTGGACCTGGACCATGCGGACGCCGCGCGCGCCGTACTGGCGGAAGCCCTGGCGAGTCCCGCCGGCGTTGTGGTCATCGACCTGGAGTCGGTCGGGTTCTGCGACTCCTCCGGACTGAACCTGCTGCTGCAGACCCGGCTGACGCTCCAGGAGGCGGGCCGGACGCTGCGCCTCGCCGCCGTCCCCGCCCAGGTGACGCGGCTTCTGGAGATCACCGGCGCATCCGAGGTCTTCCACCTGTACGCCGACGCCGCCGACGCTCTCGAGGGCCCCTGAGGCCATCGGTCGGCGCCGGGGAGCGAAGCCGAGGTGTTTCCCGGCGTTCTCAGGGCACGCGCCCAGTGAAGTTCCGATCCGTTTCGTCCTGTTTGACCGATCTGTGAGGGATGGTAGATGGCTAGCGACGAGGGCCGCCCCGGGGCGGAACCGGCGGGCCCGCCACCCGCCGGGCAGGTCAGACGCCTGAGGCTGCGCGGCGTCCCCGGACAGGTCTCCCGGGGGCGGGAGTTCGCCCGCCGGGCCCTCGACGACTGGCACGCCCAGGACCGCGACGACGTCCTGCTGCTCGTCAGTGAACTCCTGGCCAACGCCGTCCTGCACGCCGGCGGCGTCGAGGAACTGGTACTGCACGCCGTCCCCGCCCGACTGCGGATCGAAGTCACGGACGCCAGCCCGAACCTCCCACATCCCCGGGATCCGCGCGCCCTGGGCCTGCCCGGCGGCCACGGCCTGCACATCGTCGCCAAGCTCGCCGACCGCTGGGGAGCCGACCCCTGTGCGGTGGGCAAGTCGGTGTGGCTGGAGATCGACACCCCCCACCCCGCCGCTCCTTGAGACCGCCGTCCGCCAGGCGGCCTAGGACATAAGCCGAAAAGCTGGTCGCCTCAGAGTTCGAGGCGCATCACCGCCAGTGATAGGGGTAGAGGCGTACGAACGACGACACCGGACGGAAGGAACGTCATGACGGCGCCCCGCGCTCTGCTGACCAGCCAGCAGCCCGTACACGACACCCCCACGTCAGGAACCGCCAAGCCGCCCGTCGGGGAGCCGGTGGAGCTGCCGCGCATCGAGGACCCCGCCGCGGTCGCCCCCGCCGACGCGCGTGAGCTGTCCCGCACCATGCTGGCGCGGCTGAAGCAGCTCGAGGAGGGCACCGCCGACTACTCCTACGTCCGGGCCACTCTGATCGAGCTGAACATCTCGCTCGTCAAGTACGCGGCGCGGCGCTTCAGCTCCCGCTCGGAGTCGATGGACGACATCGTCCAGGTCGGGGTCATCGGCCTGATCAAGGCCATCGACCGCTTCGAGCCCGACCGCGGCCTGGAGTTCACCACCTACGCGCTGCCCACCATCATCGGCGAGATCAAGCGCCACTTCCGCGACAGCACTTGGGCCGTCCACGTCCCCCGCCGTCTGCAGGAGCTGCGCCTGACCTTGGCCAAGGCCTCCGACGAGCTGGAGCAGGACCTGGACCGGTCCCCGACCGTCGCCGAGCTCTCCGCCCGCCTTCAGGTGAGCGAGGAGGAGGTCATCGAGGGGCTCACCGCGAGCAACGGCTACACGGCGGGCTCGCTGGACATGCAGCTCGAGACCGACTCGCCCGACAGTGCACTCACACGCAGGCTCGGCTTCGACGACGTGCGGCTCACCCGCTTCGAGGACATCCACGCCCTCAAGCCGCTCATCGCCGCCCTGCCGGAGCGCGACCGCACGATCCTCTCGCTGCGTTTCGGCGAGGAACTGACCCAGGCTGAGATCGGGCAGCGGCTCGGCATCTCGCAGATGCACGTCTCAAGGCTGCTGACCCGCGCCCTGGCCACGCTGCGCGGCGGATTGCTGCACGACGACCGCTGAGCCGGCCGAGCCTTCGCCCGGGAGCCGTGGGCCACGGTGCCCGGGCGAAGGCGTGCGTTCAGTCAGGAGCCTTCGCGCCGGTGGTATGCCGGGCGAGATTGGCGAGCATGCGGCGGTTGCGCAGGTGCAGCACGAGTTCGCTGACCGGTCCCTGCAGACGGGCACCCGGCCCCGTAAGGGGTGTTCGTCGAGGATGACAAGGGTGTGGGGTTGTCCATCCCAGGGAGTCCAGGTGCTCGCGGACCCACGATCGGGCCGCCCGTATGCCGCCGCTGATCGGACAGGAACGGGCCCAGCCCGTCGCCCGCATCGACATCTCGCCCATGACCCCTGCCCTTCGTCGCCGTCGGTGACAGTCGCCTACCCGCCGCTGCCTCCACAATCCCGCTCGGCAAGCCCTGCGGCGGACCCTGCCGGGAAGCCCGCCGTCTGCGGTGCGGCCCACGGCTTCGCCGAGCGTACGAACTGCTCCTTCGTTTCCCCGAGCCCGGTCGGGGCAGGCGGCTCTCGTCGGTACCCGCACACCGTCCGCCTGTCAGCGGACGAGACGAGAAGGACCTCGCCCCGTGAGGAAAGCCCTGAACGACCTTGACGCCCGGCTCTTCGTCCAGGTTGCATCCCGCCGCCTGCGCGGCGCCGACCCATGGCTCTCCCGCCTCACCCGAGCCGCCGACCACGGCAAGATCTGGATGGGCACCGCCGCGGTACTGGGGGCGAGCGGCCACCGCACCGCCCGCCGCGCGGCCCTGCGCGGCGCCGGTTCACTCCTGATCGCGTCCGCCGTCGCGAACATCGCCGCCAAGGGCCTCACTCGTCGCCCCCGCCCCGCCCTCGACCCGGTGCCCGTGTTGCGGCGCCTCCTCAAACAGCCCCTCACCAGTTCCTTCCCCTCCGGCCACTCCGCCTCGGCCGCGGCGTTCGCCACGGCCCTGGCCATCGAGTCGCCGGTGCTGGGCGCCGCCGCCGCGCCGGTGGCCCTTGGTGTGATGGCCTCCCGGATCTACGTCGGGGTCCACTACCCAGGCGACGTGCTGGCCGGAGCAGCCCTCGGCGCGGGCGCGGCGGCCCTCACCCTGCGCTGGTGGCCCCGCCGCAGCGACCGCCCCGCCCGCACCGCGGCGCCCCGGATCCAGGCGCCCGCACTGGCCGACGGCGCCGGGCTCTTCGTCGTCGTCAACAGCGCGTCGGGCTCCGGTGCTGTCGGTGGCAGCAGGGATCCCGAGCGCACGGTGGAGGAACTGCGCAAGGAACTTCCGCAGGCGGATATCCAGGTGTGCGAAGAAAGGGGAGACCTGGCCGCGCTCTTGGACCAGGCCGCGGCGCGCGCCGTCAAAGCCCAGGGCGCGCTCGGCGTCTGCGGCGGCGACGGCACGGTCAACCTGGCCGCGAAGGTCGCCGTCCGGGAAGCGCTGCCCCTGGCGGTGTTCCCGGGGGGCACCTTCAACCACTTCGCCACCGACCTGGGCACCCCCACGCTGCGTTCCACCGCCGAGGCGGTCCAGACCGGCAGCGCCGCCGCCGTGGACGTCGGCGTGGTCCCCGGTGAGGGAGAAAGCCAGATGTTTCTCAACACCTTCAGCATCGGGATCTACCCCGAACTCGTCCGCGTCCGCGAGAGCCTGGAGAAGCGCCTCGGCAAGTGGCCCGCCCTTGCCGTCGCGCTGGTCCGCGTGCTCGCCACCGCTGAACCGGTTCAACTCAGCGTCTCCGGAGTGCCGCGGAGCCTGTGGATGTTCTTCGCCGGCAACGGCAGCTACGACCCGCCCGGCTTCGCTCCCACCCACCGCAGCGACCTGGACGGCGGCCTGCTCGACGTCCGTGCCATCGACGGAAGCCACCCCTTCGCCCGCACCCGCCTCGTGCTGGCCTTCCTCACCGGAACCCTCGCCACCTCGCCCGTCTACCGTGAGGCCCGCCTCACCGCCCTGGATCTCACCGACCTCCGCGACGTCCGCCGCTTCGCCGTCGACGGCGAAGCCCTCCCCGCCCCCAACCGGGTGCGCCTCAAGAAGGCCCGGGCCGCTCTCACGGTCTACCGCCCCGAGCGCCCCGCCAACGCGTGACCCTGTCACGACCAGCCCCACTGGCGCCCCGCTTCGGGGCGCCAGGCGCTGTCCGCACCGCGGCTGACCGGCGCCGGTCCGTGACGCCGACCGGCCGCGACGTCTGCGCTCGTTTCCCGACCGCAGTGCGGTTCTTGACCTGCGCGGAGAGGTCCGCCAGCCGGCTACTCGTGCCTCGACAGTCGACCCGATGCCCGATGTTCGCGCGCTGACGAGCGGCTGGGGTAGCCTCACGGCGGCCCGTTTCCCGTACCGCGCAGGACCCGCGAGGCAACCGCCGGACCGGATCCGCCAAGGGCGGGAGCGTGCCGATAGGGCCGAGCGTTCTGTTCTACGGAGGCGACCGTCGATGGCTGGCACGACGAAGAACGGCAACGTTCCGCACGGGCGGAAGCCGCAGGTTCCCGGGTCTGCACAGGTCGGCGAGCCGGAGCTGCGCCAGCTGCTCGCGGGCCTGACGGCGGTCCGCGACGGCGACTTCGGCACCCGGCTGCCGGGCGACGCCGACGGGCTGCTCGGCGAGATCGCCACCGTCTTCAACGGCATGGTCGACCAGCTCTCGCTGTTCACCTCCGAAGTGACCCGGGTGGCACGCGAGGTCGGCACCGAGGGCCAGCTGGGCGGCCAGGCCGAGGTCCCCGGCGTGTCGGGGACCTGGAAGGATCTGACCGACTCCGTCAACGCGATGGCCGGCAACCTCACCAGTCAGGTCCGCGACATCGCCCAGGTCGCCACCGCTGTCGCCCAGGGCGACCTGTCCCAGAAGATCGACGTCGCGGCCCGGGGTGAGATCCTGGAGCTGAAGAACACTGTCAACACGATGGTCGACCAGCTGTCCTCCTTCGCCGACGAGGTCACCCGCGTGGCACGCGAGGTCGGCAGCGAGGGACGCCTGGGCGGCCAGGCACAGGTCCCAGGCGTCGGCGGGACCTGGCGTGATTTGACCGACTCGGTCAACTTCATGGCCGGCAACCTCACCGACCAGGTGCGCAACATCGCCCAGGTCACGACCGCGGTCGCCCAGGGCGACCTCTCCCAGAAGATCACCGTCGACGCCCGCGGCGAGATCCTGGAGCTGAAGAACACCGTCAACACGATGGTCGACCAGCTCTCCGCCTTCGCCGACGAAGTCACCCGCATGGCCCGCGAGGTCGGCACCGAGGGCATCCTCGGCGGCCAGGCCGACGTCAAGGGCGTCTCCGGCACCTGGCGCGACCTGACCGACTCGGTCAACTTCATGGCCGGCAACCTGACCGCGCAGGTCCGCTCGATCGCCCAGGTCGCCACCGCCGTCGCCAAGGGCGACCTCTCGCAGAAGATCAACGTCACCGCGCGCGGCGAGATCCTGGAACTGAAGGAGACCATCAACACGATGGTCGACCAGCTCTCGTCCTTCGCCGGCGAGGTGACCCGGGTGGCCCGCGAGGTCGGCACCGAGGGACGGCTCGGCGGCCAAGCCGACGTACGCGACGTCTCCGGCACGTGGCGCGACCTCACCGAGTCGGTCAACGTGATGGCCGACAATCTCACCGCGCAGGTCCGCTCGATCGCCCAGGTCACCACCGCCGTCGCCAAGGGCGACCTCTCGCAGAAGATCCGGGTCGACGCGCGCGGCGAGATCCTGGAACTGAAGGAGACCATCAACACGATGGTCGACCAGCTCTCCGCCTTCGCCGACGAGGTGACCCGGGTCGCCCGCGAGGTCGGCACCGAGGGCAACCTCGGCGGGCAAGCCACCGTCCGGGGCGTCTCCGGTACGTGGAAGGACCTCACCGACAACGTCAACGTGATGGCCTCCAACCTGACCGGCCAGGTCCGCTCGATCGCCCAGGTCGCGACCGCCGTGGCCAAGGGCGACCTCTCCCAGAAGATCAACGTCGAAGCCAAGGGCGAGGTCGCGGCGCTCGCCGGGGTGATCAACACCATGGTCGACACCCTCTCCGCGTTCGCGGACGAGGTGACCCGGGTCGCCCGCGAGGTCGGCACCGAGGGCACCCTCGGCGGCCAGGCCCGGGTACCGAACGTCGCGGGGACCTGGAAGGACCTCACCGACAACGTCAACTTCATGGCCCACAACCTCACCAGCCAGGTCCGCAACATCGCCCAGGTCACCACCGCCGTCGCCCGCGGCGACCTCACCCGCAAGATCGACGTGGACGCGCGCGGCGAGATCCTCGAACTCAAGACCACCATCAACACCATGGTCGACCAGCTCTCCGCCTTCGCCGCCGAGGTCACCCGCGTTGCCCGCGAGGTCGGCAGCGAGGGCCGGCTCGGCGGCCAGGCCGAGGTCGAGGGAGTCTCCGGCACCTGGAAGCGCCTGACCGAGAACGTCAACGAGCTGGCCGGCAACCTCACCCGCCAGGTCCGTGCCATCGCCGAGGTCACCAGCGCCGTGGCCGCCGGCGACCTGACCCGCTCCATCACCGTGGACGCCTCCGGCGAGGTCGCCGACCTCAAGGACAACATCAACTTCATGGTCGAGTCCCTCCGGGAGACCACCCAGGCCAACGAGGAACAGGACTGGCTGAAGTCCAACCTCGCCCGGATCTCCGGACTGATGCAGGGCCGGCGCGACCTGCCCGTCGTCGCGGAGCTCATCATGGACGAGCTCACCCCGCTGGTGTCCGCTCAATACGGTGCCTTCTACCTCGCCGAGGAGAGCAATGACGCTGTCTCCCTCAACCTGATCGGCTCCTACGCCTTCCCGCCCGGCACCACACCCACCCGCTTCGCCCTCGGCGAATCACTGGTCGGCCAGGCCGCGCGCAGCAGGCGCACGATCGCCGTCGACGACCTGCCGGCGGGGTACGTCAGCGTCTCCTCGGGCCTGGGCCGCGCCGAGCCCCTCTCCGTCATCGTGCTGCCCATCGTCGTCGAGGAACAGGTCCTCGGCGTCATGGAACTGGCCACCGTGCACAGCTTCACCCAGGTGCACCGCGACTTCCTCGACCAGCTGATGGAGACCATCGGCGTCAACGTCAACACCATCGTCGCCAACGCCCGCACCGACGAACTCCTCGGCGAATCCCAGCGCCTGACCGCCGAACTCCAGACCCGCTCCCAGGAACTGCAGTCACGCCAGGAAGAACTCCAGGCCTCCAACGCCGAACTGGAGGACAAGGCAGCCCTGCTTGCCGCCCAGAACCGCGACATCGAGACCAAGAACCTGGAGATCGAGCAGGCCCGCCAGGAACTGGAGGACCGCGCCCACCAACTCTCCCTCGCCTCCAAGTACAAGTCCGAGTTCCTGGCCAACATGAGCCACGAACTGCGCACCCCCCTCAACAGCCTGCTCATCCTCGCCCAGCTCCTCGCCCAGAACCCCACCCGCAACCTGACGGCCAAGCAGGTCGAGTACGCCGGCATCATCCACTCCGCCGGCTCCGACCTGCTCCAGCTCATCAACGACATCCTCGACCTCTCCAAGGTCGAGGCCGGCAAGATGGACGTCACCCCGGAACGGATCCCCCTGCGCAAGCTCCTCGACTACGCCGAGGCGACCTTCCGCCCGATGACCAGCCAGAAGAGCCTGGCCTTCAGCGTGCAGACCGCGCCCAACGTGCCGGCGGAGCTGCTCACCGACGACTACCGGCTGCGCCAGGTGCTGCGCAACCTGCTCTCCAACGCGGTCAAGTTCACCGAGAAGGGCGGCGTCGAGCTGCGGATCGAGGTGGTGGAGGAGTCGCTGGCGCCGGAGGTTGCCCGGCGCGGCGGCCCGGTCATCGTCTTCCACGTGGTGGACACCGGCATCGGCATCGCACCGCAGCACCTGGAGAGCGTCTTCGGCGCCTTCCAGCAGGCCGACGGCACCACCAGCCGCAAGTACGGCGGCACCGGCCTGGGCCTGTCCATCAGCCGCGAGATCGCCTTCCTGCTCGGCGGCGCCATCCTCGCCGAGAGCACCCCCGGGCAGGGCAGCACCTTCTCGCTCTACCTCCCCGTCGCTCGCCCCGACTACGCCGAACTGAGCGTCCAGAGCGCCCGCGCCGCCCTGGAGGCCGCAGGCCCCTCGCAGGACCCCACCGCTGGGGACACCGATTCGACCCCCACGCCTGCCCCGGAGCCGGTCCAGGCCAAGCGGCTGCTGGTGGTGGAGGCGCGCTCGCGCGGCCTCCTGTCACTGGTGGCGGAGAGCGCGGTCGCCGACCTCGCCGGCCACCAGGATCTCGGTGACCCGCGCGGACCGGTGGAGATCGTCTCCGCACTGGGCGCCCAGGAGGCAGCGGCCGCACTGGCCACCGCCCCGTGCCACTGCGTGGTCCTCGAACTGGACCTCCCCGACGGCGCCGCGATGGGATTCCTCGAACAGATGGCCCACGACGCCGCGCTGCACGGCGTGCCGGTCCTCGCCCACAACAACCGCCGGCTGATGACCGCGCAGGAGCAGCTCCTCCAGGAGCGCGCCGCCTCCCAGCCGCTCGAGCTGATCTCCAGCCTCGACGAACTGCGCGAGCGCATCGCGCTGCACCTGAGTGCCGACCAGCCCGGCGACGTGCTCCCCCTGGTCCGTACCGAGGAACCGGCTGCGGCCGCCCAGCAGGAGATCGACGACTCGCTGACCGGGCGCACCGTCCTGGTCGTCGATGACGACGACCGCAACCTCTACGCCATCACCGGGATCCTGGAACTGCACGGCATGCGGGTCCTGCAGGCCGAGAACGGCCGCGCGGCCATCGAGACCCTCACCGAGCACGGCGAGATCGACGTCATCCTGATGGACGTGATGATGCCCGAAATGGACGGCTACACCGCCACCGCCGCCATCCGATCCATGCCCACGCACGCAGATCTTCCGATCATCGCCGTCACCGCCAAGGCGATGATCGGCGACCGGGAGAAGAGCATCGCCTCCGGAGCCAGCGACTACGTCACCAAGCCGGTCGACTCCTGGGACCTGATCACCCGCATCAAGCGGCAGCTGACCACCTAGACAGCGCTTCGCCCCCACCAGACCCGTCCTGCGAGGAGCCAGCGCCGTGCACAACACCCACCAGCAAGGGATCCCCGTCCCCCGAGCAGACGCCGCCGGCCTGCCTGCCCCAGCACCTCTGGGCACAGCCGGCGACGGGCCCGGGCCACAGACGGGCGACTCGGACCACCGAGCTGTCGGCCGCCTCGCCCACACCGTGGAGCGCTTGCGGCGTGAACTCCAGCAGGCGAACGACGAGGCCCACGGCCGCGCCCTCATCGACCTGGCCAAGGGCATCCTGGTCGAACGGCTTCGGTGCAGCCCGCTGGAGGCGGCCGGCCAGCTGGACATGCTGGCTGCCCAGGTCGGGTCGTCGAGCCTCGAGCTGGCTGCCGACCTGGTCAACCAGGCCTCACGTGACCGGATCACCGACGTCGCCCGCGAATTCGTCGCCGACGCCGCCGAGCCGCCCTCGCCATCGCTGGGACTACGCCTGCGCAGCGCCGAAGCCGGCGCAACCGGCGACGCCCAAGCGGTGGCGCAGTCGATCCTCCAACACGCGGTCCAACCGCTGGGGGCCAGGGCAGTGGCGATCTGGGCGGCCAACGCCGACCAGTCCCTGACCCTCGCGGCCAGCGCGGGCTTCACCGAGCAGGAACCGCTGCGCTGGCGCCACGTGCCACCCGGGGTCCCCACACCTGCCCGTCAGGCCCTGGACCATCGGGCCGCCACCGCCTACGACAGCCTGTCCGCGGCCGCTCTTCCGTCGATCGGACAACACGAGTTCACCGGCGGCCGCATCGCCGTGCCCGCCGGCACCGGCGGCCGGATCACCGGCGTCCTGGAACTCTGCTGGCCCGACCCCCTGCCGGAGCAGCCACAGTCCCTCCAGCGGCAGTTCGAAGTCCTCGCGGAACTCTGCGCGACCGCGCTGGAGACCGAACCCGAGCCCGCAAGGGCCAACCCGGCCGGGCGAGACTCCCACCTCGACGAGTTGCTGGAGCTCACCGACGGCCTACAGGACCCCTGCTTGGTCCTGCGACCGGTCACAGATGCCGCCGACAACGCCACCGACTTCCTGATCCGGCACGTCAACCCTGGCTTCGTCGACTTCGCAGGGCGCCCGCGCAACCGCATCGCCGGCGCTCGCCTGCTCGACGCCTACCCCCTGGCCGCCGAACGCGGCGGCCTGTTCGAAAAGATCGAGCACGTCCTGGCGACCGGAGAGCCGTTCCGGGCAGACCGCATGACCCTCGCGGCGACCGTCGAGGGCGTATCCCTCTCCACCGCCGCCCGCGTGAGCATCAGCCGACACGGCGCTCACGTCCTGGTCGTCTGGACACTGGACGACGGGCTCCCCAAGGTCGCCAGCCTGCTGCAGCACGCCCAGCGCCTCGGCCGGATCGGCGGCTTCGAGGAGAATCTGGTCACCCGCGAGATCGTCTGGAACGACACGCTCTTCGACCTGTACGGCCTGCCGGCCACCGCGCAGCCTGTCCCGCTCGAGCAGCTCGCGGCCCGAGCCCACCCCGACGACGGGCACTCCATCGGGCGGTTCCTGCGGACCCTGCTGCACCACCGCCGACCCGCCTCCACCTCCTTCCGGCTGCAACGGGCCGACACCTTCGCTCGGCACATCAGGGTGGTCGCCGAGCCTGTCCTGGACGAGAATTCCCAGCTCGTCGCCGTGCGCGGCGCGTTCCAGGACGTCTCCTCCCAACACTGGACCGAGGTCGCCCTGGCCGCGACCCGCGACCAGCTCGCCCAGACCGAGCAGGAGGCCGCCGAACGCAGCCGCCTTGCCCTGCAACTGCAGCACGCCATCATGCCGCCCAGCCGCGGCCCCGTGGACCTCCTAGGCCTGCGCGTCGCGGTCCGCTACCGGCCCGCGGAGACGGACCACCTGGTCGGCGGCGACTGGTACGACGCGGCCGCGCTGCCCAGCGGCCAGGTCCTGCTGTGCGTCGGCGACATCGCCGGCCACGGCATCGAAGCCGCCACCGGCATGGTCGCCCTGCGCAACGCCCTGCGCGGACTCGCCGCCACCGGCGCCGGCCCTGCCCAACTCCTCGCCTGGCTCAACTCCGTCACCCACCACCTGACCGACAACGTCACCGCCACCGCCGTCTGCGCGCTCTACAACCCCGCCACCCGGCGTCTGCGCTGGGCCCGCGCCGGTCACCTCCCACCGGTCCTCCTGCGCGACGAAACAGCGACCACCCTGCCCACGGTCACCGGCATCCTCCTGGGCGCCCTCGATCGGGCCGACTACCAGCAGGGCGAGGTCCAGCTCGAGTCCGGCGACACCCTCCTGCTGTACACCGACGGCCTCATCGAGCGGCGGGACTGCTCCGTGGAGGACTCGCTCGCCAACCTCCTAAGCCTTACGCAGAGCAACCGCGCTTCCGACGGCCCGGACGATCTGGAACACAGGCTCGACCACCTGCTGCGGTACACCGACGCGGACACCGACGACGACACCTGCCTCATCGGCGTGCGGGTCGGCTGACCCGCCACACCGTGGCCCAGCCGCCGCGCCACACCGAGGCAGTCCGGTCACGCTCGACCTCCGTGTACCGGGCGATCGAGCAGCCGAGTCGTCGTGGACCAGGGTGGGACCGGGTGTGCGCGTCTTTGGGCGCGGCCGACGGTCCTCTGGTGTTCCGGCGCGGCGTCGGTAACATGAGGAATCCTCACATTACCGCCAGGAGGCTGCCATGCCGGATCGCTTCGACCTGCCGGCGGGGTTCCGCTGGGGTGCCGCCACCGCCGCCTACCAGATCGAGGGGGCGGTGGACGAGGACGGCCGCGGCCCGTCCGTCTGGGACACCTTCACCGCCCGCCCCGGCGCCATCCGCGACGGGCACACCGGTGCGGTGGCCTGCGACCACTACCACCGGTACCCCGAGGACATCGCCCTGATGAGGGGTCTCGGGCTGGACGGCTACCGCTTCTCCATCGCCTGGTCCCGCGTCCTGCCCACCGGCGCCGGCAAGGTCAATGAGGCCGGACTCGCCTTCTACGACCGCCTGGTCGACGCCCTGCTGGCAGCCGGCATCACCCCGCTGCCCACCCTCTTCCACTGGGACCTGCCCCAGGCGCTCGAGGACACCGGCGGCTGGCTCAACCGCGACACCGCCTACCGCTTCGCCGAATATGCGGCCGTCGTCACCGACCGCCTGGGCGACCGCGTTCCCACCTGGATCACGCTCAACGAGCCCTTTGTCCACACGGTCTTCGGCTACGCGCTGGGCACCCACGCCCCCGGCCGCACCCTGATGTTCGAGGCGCTCCCGGCCGCTCACCACCAGCTCCTCGCCCACGGCCTGGCCGCGTCCCTGCTCCACGATCGCGGCCTGGAGGTGATGCTCTCCAACAACCTCACCCCGGTGGAGACGGCCTCCGACTCCGCCGAAGACGCGGCCGCTGCCAAGGCCTACGATGCCCTGCACAACCGCCTGTTCACCGACCCCGTCCTCCTCGGCCACTACCCTGACCTCTCCGCCCTCGGCGTGCCCGAGGACATCTTCGGCGCCGTCCGCCCCGGCGACCTGGACCTCGTCCACGCCCCCGGTCTCGACGGCCTCGGCCTCAACTTCTACAACCCCACCCGCGTCGCCGCCCCCACCGAACCCGGGCTGCCCTTCAACCTCGTCGACATTCCCGACGCTCCCCACACCGCCTTCGGCTGGCCCGTCGTCCCCGTCGCCCTCACCCGACTCCTCCTCGGCCTCCGCGATACCTACGGCAAGGCCCTCCCGCCCGTCACCATCACCGAGAACGGCTGCTCCGTCACCGAGGAGACCGTCCCCGACCAGCCCCGCATCGACTTCATGTCCGCCCACCTCGACGCCCTCGCCCAGGCCGCCGCCGAAGGAGTCGACGTCCGCGGCTACTACACCTGGTCCCTCCTCGACAACTTCGAATGGGCGGAGGGGCTGTTCCGTCAGAGGTTCGGTCTGGTCCACGTCGACTTCGCGACGCAGCGGCGCACGCCGAAGGCCTCGTACGCCTGGTACCGAGACCTGATCGCCGCCCACCGGGCGCGGAGTGCCATGTAGAGCTCGGTAACTTCTTTGCGATATCGGCGAGTTGGGAAAGCTCGTGACTGGTGGTTACGGTCTTCCTGTCATGACAGCCTGTTCGACGGACCGAAGCCCGCCTCATGCGGGCACCTGCTCCAGCGCGACTCCGGGTGCTCGCACTCCTTGAAGAAGCTGCCCATGCCGCGGGTGAGGCCTGTGGTCGCCATGTGGTCGGAACCTCCGGGGGGCCGTTCGTCGGCTACTCGGCGCGGTTCCTGACCGAGGCGCGGAAGCCGGGGGCTCCGGCGTAAAGGGCGCAGTAGCGTTACGTCGATATGACAAGTACGCTGCGTGTCGCTGGTTGAACACCATGCGGGCCTGGCCGCCGCTCCGTGGGGGGAGTCACGTCCAGGCCCGGCCGCCGGCCAGGTCCCGGTTGGGCTCGTGGGGGAGCTTCAGCCGGGCCCGCCGGTGGGTGAGGGTGTCATGCCCGGTCGAACAGTGGTTCAGTCATGACATGCCGTCAGTATTTCGGCGCCGCCCGGGGTGTTGTCGCTCCGCCCGCGGGGGCGGGGTCGGCCGCGAGCCTCAGCGCTGCGCCGCCGGGCCGGAGTTGGCGGCGTCCCGGCCCGCCGGTTCGGCCTGCTCCGTCGCTTTGGTCCGGTCCGCCGGTTCGGTCGGCGCCGAGGTCGTAAACGTTCGCTCGGTGAGCGCGAGGGTCGGCCTCAGCACCAGCACGGCGGCGCAGGCCGCGGTGACCGCCGCCATCACGATCAGCAGCGTCCGGTAGTCGAACCGGTCGATTCTGGGCCGGCACCGGTGTGGCGCTGATGTGCCGGATGCCCGCGAGGGCGCTGCGGAGGAAGGGCTCGTGGGACGGCTCCGGTCCGAGCGACTCCTCGAGGAGGCAGCACGTGGACTGGGAACGCCTGAGCGGGCGCCCCGGGCCGGATCCTTACCTCCAGGAGCTGGCGCTCTTCCTGGACGCCCACTTCGCCCGCACCTTCGGGCTGCTCTGGCCCGAGAACGACCCCGTCGTCCCCCGGGGTGCGGGCGGGCCGCCGGACACGGCACTGGCCGGGTACGTCGCCGCGGGCCTCACCGCCCTGCTGGGCTGGAAGGTCGAGCACGCCACCGGTGCCCGCCTGCCCAGCGGCCACGTCCTGGTGATCCAGTCCGCCGGATCGAGCCGCTGGACGCTCCGGTCCCCGGGCGACCCCGCCGCCGAAGTCCCCACCCTGAGCGGCGAGGCCCTGTACCTCCCGCCCGGCTACCGGGCCGGCGCCGTTCACAGCGACGACGCGAGGCACATCATCCTCGTGGTCACCGATCCCGGGGGGAGTCGTCGGCGCCCCCTCCTGCCGCGCCGGCGGCCTGAGCCCCGCGGGACCGAGTGCCGCGCGGTAGCGTTACGTGGATATGACATGTACGCTGCGTGTCGCTGGTGGAACACCATGCGGGCCTGGCCGCCACTCCGTGGGGGGAGTCACGTCCAGGCCCGGTCGCCGGCCAAGGGCCCGGTTGCGCTTCGTGGGGGAGCTTCAGCCGGGCCCATCGGTGGGCTATCGGTGGTATGCCCAGCCCGATGGTGTTTCAGTCATGACAAGCGGTCAGGGTCGGCCCGTCTTCGAATGTTTGAGCGCGGGACCCGGTCGGCCGGTTCACGGAAGCCCTCCTCCGCGAGTACCCGGTTTCGGCCATGGCGTTCGGCGGGTGGCCTGGGAGGCTGTCTTGTGGCCGGCGGGCGGTGGCCGCTTCCATGGCCGGATGGGCCGACCTGATCTCGTTCTCCTGACCGATCACAGCTCGACCGAAGGCAGTCGGGAGGTGCTTGCCGCCGCCGCACGGACGTTGACCGGGCGGGAGCCCGTGCACGTGGACGCCCGGCCGTTCATGGACGGTGGCGGCGGTCGGATCGAGGCCGACGGCGCGGACGGGTTCCGGCTGGTGACGGACGGTCGGGCGGTGGCCGCCGACGCGGTGGTCGTGTACGAGATCCCGCCGCACCGGCGCCGAGCGTTCGAGGACTGCCAGCGGCTGCTGCGCGGCCACGGTGCCCGCTCGCTCGGCACCGACGCCGAGGCGTGGCGGGCTGCCACCGAGAAGGACTCCACCGTCGCGAGCTTCGTCCGGGACGGCGTCCCGCACATGCCCAGCGTCGCGTTCTCCCGGCCGAGCCCGGAGGTCGCCGCCGAGGCCTTCGAGGAACTCGGCGGCGACGTCTGGGCCCGGCCCTGCGTCGGGATGGGCGGCGACGACGTCTTCCATGTCACCACCCATGCCCAACTCGCCGCCGCCGCACGGTACTACGCGCAGACGGGGGCGGAGTGGCTGATCGCCCGTGACGCCCGCAACTTCCTGCCGGACGGCCGGCGCCACCAGTTCCGGGTGGTGGTGCTGCACGGCCGCGTGGTCCGCGCGGTCGAGCACGTGCAGGCGGACCCGGACGCCCCGTGCAACGAGTGCCGCGGCGCCGTGTCCACCCTGCTGGACGACGGTGAACTCCCGGACAAGCTGGCCGAGTTGGCTATCACCGCGACCGCGTCCCTGGGTCTCGACCTGGCGGGCGTGGACCTCGCCGCCGAGAGCGGCGGCGTGGTCTTCGAGGTCAACGTCCACCCCGCCTTCGGCCGGCGCGCCCTGGAGCAGGTGGCGCTGCCCTACGTCGCCGCGCACCTCGGCGAGTAGCGCCCGCCGCCGGGAGCGGCCCGGCACGGAGCCGGTTCAGCTCCGCAGGACGGCGCCCAGCACCGACGGGCGGAACAGCAGCGACGGCGGCTCCACCAGGGACATCACCTCGTGGAAGGCCGCGGTGACCACCGGGTCGCGGGTGGCGCCGGCCAGCACCTTGTCCAGGAAGCGGTGCTGGAGCTTCAGCAGGGCGCCGGAGGGCGCGCCCGTGGTGGTGGCGAAGCGGGCGTCCTCGGCACAGGACATCACCCACGGGTTCTTGGACACCGCCGCGATGGCGCGCCGCGCGTCCCGGGCCGCGGCCTGGCCGATGCCGCCCTGCCGTAGCGCGGTGCGGCGCAGCGCCTGGGCGCAGAACAGGGCGACGGTGACGCCCTGGCCGTACACCGGGTTGAAGGTGCTCGCGGCGTCGCCCACCACCACCAGGCCGTCCGGGCAGCTGCGGTCGTAGTGCCGCCGCACGCCCGGGCCGGGGACGAAGCCGCGCACCTCGCCCGCCGGTTCGGCGTCCCGCAGCGCTTCGCGGAGCAGCGGGTCGCGCAGCCCGGCCAGGTGCCGGGTGAACCCCTCCTCGCCGGGTTCGGGTTCGGCGCCGCGCATCCCGGCGAGGCTGACGATCCAGCGGTCGCCCTCGACCGGCAGCAGGACGCCCATCCGCGGCGCGTCCGGGGCCTTGGTCTGCAGGTAGACGGCCTGGCCGCCGAGGTCGACCCCGGCCGGGCGGTGGAAGAGCCGGGAGGTGTACGCGACGCCCGCGTCCACCCGCTCCTCGGGCGCCGGGCGGCAGCCCAGTTCGGTCAGCCACTTCGGCACCGAGGTCGAGCGGCCCGCTGCGTCCACCACCAACTCGGCCGGGAGGTCCCGGACTTCGCCGCGCTCCGGGCCCCGTTCGCGGATCTTCACCCCGGTCACCGTCCCGGCCGACCCGAGCAGGCCGACCACGTCGGTGCCCTCCAGGAGCTCGATCGAGGGCTCGGTGCGGACCCGGTCCAGGACGAGCTGGTCCAGCACCGGCCGGGTGCAGGAGAGGAAGGCCATCCGCGCCGGGTACTCGGCCATCCACCCGGCGGAGCTGAGCCACTTGACCTCCGAGGTGGTCACCCGGATCGCGCCCGCGGCCATCAGCTCCTGCTTGATCCCGGGCATCATCTCCTCCAGCGCCCGGTGCCCCGCCTCCAGCACCAGGTGCGCGTGCCGGCCCTGCGGCACCCCGGCCCGGAACGCCGCCTCCGCCGGGTAGTGGTCCCGCTCCACCACGACGATCCGCTCGGCCTGGCCGCGCAGCGCCCAGGCTGCCGCCAGCCCGGCCAGCCCGCCGCCCATCACCACCGCCGTGCCCCGCCCGGGGGCCCTCTCCGAAGAACTCATGGCACGTAGCGTAGTGGTGCGTGCCGACCTCCGTAACCGCTTCACCTGGACGAACATCCTCGTAGCGGGCGCCTGTTGACGCTCCCTGACACCCCCCGGGTCGCGGGCGCTAAGGAAGCGTCAAGAACGGTGCCCGGCGGTGTCAAGGAGGCGTCAGGGAGCGCTCTGCCCGGGGTGGTGTGGCACTAGCGTCGCGCGGCGGAAGAGAGATCAGTAGCGAGAAGCGGCAGAGAGAAACGGTTCTGCGTTCGGGTTCGCCGGTTATGTCCGGGCACCGGCGGGCCGTGCCACGGGGGAAAGGGATGTGTGGTCATGACGACCTCCACAGAGCACAGGGACGGGGCGGCGGCCACCTCGAAGGAGGAAAGCCCGCCCGAGACGGCGGAACCCGTCCCGCCGGGCGCCCTCGCCCGCCTCGTCCGGGGCGCCCGTACCGTCGGCAGCCGGGCCCACTGGACCACCCCGCGCCTGGTGCGCGGCCTCACCGTGCTGAGCCTGGCCGCCCTGCTCGTCCTCGGGGTGACCGCCACCGTGGTGCTCGCCGGGGCCCGCGACGGGACCGACACCATCGGCCACCGGGCCGCCCCGCAGGCCACCCGCGCCGCCGACCTGTACTTCGCGCTGAGCGACATGGACGCCCAGGCCGCCAACCTGCTGCTGGTCGGCGCCGACCCCGAGTACACGACGCTGCGCACACAGACCCTGGACACCTACGAGCAGCGCCGCGCCCAGGCCGACGACGACCTCCAGAAGGCCGCCCAGGCGGCGACCGACGACCAGGCCGGGCAGCGCGCCGTCCAGCTGGTGCTCGGCCGGCTCGGCAGCTACGAGGCCCTGGTGGCCCGGGCGCAGCTGCTGGAGGAGCAGGCCGGGTCGCCGGCCGGTCAGCCCTCGCCGGCCGCGCTGGAGACCTACCGGCAGGCCACCGACCTGCTGCGCGGGCAGCTGCTGCCCGCCGCCGACCAGGTCACCGTCGCCAACGACGCCGCCGTCGAGCGCGTCTACCAGCAGCAGCGCGACGCGCTGGGCAGCGGCTGGTGGTGGCTGCTCGCCGTCGGCCTGCTCACCCTCGTCGTGCTGCTCGGGCTCCAGCGCGCCCTCGCCGTGCGCTACCGCCGGGTGGTCAATCCGGCGCTGGCCGCCGTCACGCTGCTGACCGGCGCGGTGCTGGTGATCGGGCTGAACCTGGCGGGCCGGGCCGAGGACCACCTGGTGACCGCCAAGAGCAACGCCTACGACTCGGTGATCGCGCTCAGCCGGGCCCGCGCCGTCGCGTACGACATGAACGCCGACGAGAGCCGCTACCTGATCGACCCGACCCGCGCCGTCGCGTACGAGCAGGTCTTCCTCGAGCAGACCCAGGCGATCGCCCGGATCGAGGGCGCCACCCTGGCGGACTACAACGCCCGGCTGGCGGACGCGGCCGAGCGCCACCGCGCCGACCGCGCGGTGGTCCCCTTCGGCGGCTACCTCGGCAGCGAACTGCGCAACGTCACCTTCGCGGGGGAGCAGGACGCCGCCGAGCGCGTGCTGGACGCCTTCCGGCAGTACCAGGCGACCGACCGCAGGATCCGCGACCTGCGCACCGCCGGGAAGCTCAAGGAGGCGGTCACGCTCAACACCGGCCTCTCGAAGGGGCAGTCCAACTACGACTTCGAGCAGCTGGGCAACGCGATCGGGGACACCATCGCGATCAACGCCGCCGCGATGGACCGGGCGGTCGCCGAGACCGACGGCGACCTGGACGGCACCACCGCGGCCCTCGCGGCGGGTGTGCTGGCGGTGGCGCTGGGCCTGACCGCGATCGGGGTGCGGCCCCGGCTGCGCGAGTACCGGTAGCCGCAGGCGCGGTCGGCTTCAGCGGAGCCGCTGGTCCTCGGTCTCAGCGGAGCCGCTGGTACTCGGCGTCCGGGTCGAGTTGGCGCCGGTACTCGACGTGCAGCCGGACGGTGCCGTCCGGTCCGGCCAGCCCGGCGAGCGGGCCCCGGCCGGCCGGCAGCGGGCGCGGCCGCGGCCACTGCTGGGCGAGGACGGCGAGCGCGGTGCCGTCGGCGCCGCGCACCACCCAGGTGGCGCGGCCGCCGCCGATCAGCGGCAGCCGGGGCCGGGGGAGCCCGAGGGCGGTGAGGGCCGCCGGGACGTCGAGGCCGTCGGGGAGGGCGTCCGTCGCGGTGTGCGGGGCGTCCACGTCGTCGCCGGCGGCGACGCTGTCCCGGGTGAGGAGGATGCGCATGACGCGAGGTTAGCTCGCGGCGGAGCTCACCCGGGTGCCGGATTGACAAGCCACCTTGCCGTACCGGCAAATGGCAGGCATGGTCGACGAAGACTTCGAGAGCGTCCTCACCACGGTGGGTCCCCGGTTGCGGGCCCTGCGCCGGGAGCGGGGCACCACGCTCGCCAAACTGGCCGCGGCGACGGGCATCTCACTCAGCACCCTGTCCCGGCTGGAGTCCGGGCAGCGCAAGCCGACCCTGGAGCTGCTGCTGCCGCTGGCCCGGGAGTACCGGGTGCCACTGGACGAACTGGTCGGCGCACCGGCCACCGGCGACCCGCGGATCCATCCGCGCCCGGTGACCAGGAACGGCCAGACGATCATCCCGCTCACCCGCCACCTGGGCGGGATGCACGCGTTCAAGCACATCGTGCCGCCGGGCCGGAACACCGAGCCGGAGCCGGAGTTGAAGGTCCATGAGGGCTACGAGTGGCTGTACGTACTGTCCGGCCGACTGCGGCTGGTGCTCGGATCGCGCGACCTGGTGCTGACGGCCGGTGAGGCCGCCGAGTTCGACACCCGCACCCCGCACGCGTTCGGCAACGCGGGCCCGCAGCCGGTGGAGTTCCTGAGCCTGTTCGGCCCGCAGGGCGAGCGGATGCACGTCAGGGCGCGCCCGGGAACCTCTGTTCGGTAGGTTCGTTCCTGACAGGGGGTCTCCGTTGGGGCTCCCGTCAGGCCGTCGGGAGGGGCCGAGAACATGAGTGTGCAGCAGAGCGCGGAGTCCGGCGAGAGCGGCGGAGCCGGGGAGCGCGACGAGGCCGAGGACGGCCGGGCGGCCGGGGGCGGGGGCGTGCGCGCGAGCGCGGGGCCCGGTGCGGGGTCGGGCGCGGGGTCGGGCGCGGAGCCTGGTGCAGGGGAGGATCCGGACAAGGGAGCGAAGCGCCCGCGGAAGAAGCGCCCGTTCTGGCAGGAGCTGCCGATCCTGCTGGTGATCGCCCTGCTGCTCTCGCTCGGCATCAAGACCTTCTTCGTGCAGGCCTTCTCCATCCCGTCCGGGTCGATGGAGCAGACCCTGGCGATCGGTGACCGGGTGCTGGTGGACAAGCTCACCCCGTGGTTCGGCGCGGAGCCGGAGCGCGGGGAGGTGGTGGTCTTCCACGATCCGGGCGGCTGGCTGGAAAGCACGCCGACGACCTCCGGCGACTCCGTCATGGACTCCGCCCGGAAGGCGCTGAGCACCGTCGGCCTGATGCCCTCGGCGGACGAGAAGGACCTGATCAAGCGGGTGATCGGGGTCGGCGGGGACACCATCCAGTGCGAGGCCGGCGGCCCGGTGAAGGTGAACGGCTTCGCGCTGGACGAGCCGTACCTGTTCCCCGGCTCGACGCCCTGCGACGACGACCCGGTCGGCACCATCACCGTGCCCAAGGGCAAGCTCTGGGTGATGGGCGATCACCGCAACAACTCACGGGACTCCCGCTGGCACCACAACGTGACCGGCGACGGCTTCGTGCCGGTGGGCAACGTGATCGGCCGGGCCTTCGTGGTGGCGTGGCCGCTGTCGAATTGGTCCACCCTGCCCGTGCCGGGCACCTTCGACAAGGTGCCGGCGGGGGCGGCCGGGGCGGCCGGCGCCCCGTTCGAGGCGCCGCCCGCGTCGGCGGCGCTCGCGCTGGCCGGGGTCGTGCCGGTGGCGCTGTGGCGGCGCCGGCGGTCGGTGCGCCCGGGCCGCCGAGCCTGATCCGCCCAGGCCTGCTCCGAACCGGCTCGGCCCGATTCGGCTCGGCCCGTTGGGGATTGGGTCGACCGGCTTCGACGAACCCCTCCCGCCGTTCTCTACACGCCTGTAGAGTCCCGGGGTGTGCTGTGCTGCACCTCCGGCCGCGGGGGCGCCCCCCCCCCCGCCGCCGCCCCCGCCCGCCGGGGGGGGGGGGGCGGGGGCCGGGGGGGGGGTGAGGGCGGGGCCCCGGGGGCCGGAGAGCCCGCACACCCGGGGACA